>DATIEH010000359.1:0-2284 GCA_035455905.1 Binatia bacterium
CTTCATCAGCAAGAGTTTCTCGAGATGGAAGTATTCTGCCGGCGGCGCTTGACGCTTGCTCCCCACAAGTGATTAGATCCGATCACTTTGTGAAAGAGGCAGGATTATGGCCGAAACAGAGAAGGAATACCTCGTGGGCACGGTACGGCCGACCAACCGGCCGGAAGCCGGACACGAGCTCGATCTCGATACGTTGATTCCAGCCAAGATCAAATTTTTGTATTCGACGATGAACTTCACTCGCGGGACAGAGGAGGAGTTCAGCACTTCCATGCCCGGCTATGAAGCCAAAGCCGCGGAGTTCGCCAAAATGGGCGCTGATCTCGTCCGGCCCAGCGGTGCGCCGCCCTTTATGCTACTGGGCTATCAAAAAGAACAGGAGCTGATCAGTAGCTGGGAGAAGAAATACCGCGTGCAGATGTTCACCTCGGGCCAGAATCACGTTCACGCGCTCCGTACCCTCGGCATCAAAAAATTTGTCGGCGCCAGTTATTTTCCGGAAAAGATGAACAACGTTTTCGCGCGCTATTTCACCGATGCTGGATTCGAAGTTTTGGCCATGGAAGGAATCGATGCGCCCTTCGCGGCAGTGCCCAGTGTACCGCCCGAAGAAATTCTTGAATTCATGAAGCGGATCGCCGCCAAGCACAAAAATACAGATGGCATTTACATGCTGGGCTCCGCATGGAAGACCGTCGCGATTATCGATCGCTTAGAGAAGGAAACTGGTCGAACCGTTGTCCACGCCGGTCCGGCGCGCGCATGGGAGACGCAGTTGCGCCTCGGCCTTCACCATAAGATACCAGGCTACGGCCGCTTGCTTGCGGAAATGCCCCGGTAAAGAATGCTGCTCTTGATGCGAGGTGTGTTATGGCGACCGGTTACGTAGATAGCGACGGACACGTGATGGAGAAAGTCGATGAGATCGCCGAACGGATCGGACAAGTAAACGGCATCGAAGGCGAGATCAATTCCCGCCGAATGGTGCCGAGCCTGGATCGTTTCCATACCCCTCGACTGCAACGGCGCACGCCGGGAACTTTCGACCCGTCGATTGGACCGGAAAAATGGCTGGAATTTCTTGGTCAAACCGGTCTCGAGTACAGCGTGCTATATCCCACCGAAGGACTCGCTTACGGTCAGATCTCTTTTGCCCAATGGGCGGTTGCATACGCGCGCGGGTATAATGATTGGCTTTGTGAAAAATATCTAAGGTTTAGTCCCAAGCTCAAAGGCGTCGCGTTAATCCCGATGCAGGACGTGCCGAGCGCAGTGGCGGAATTGCGCAGATCGGTGAAAGAACTGGGCATGCTCGGCGCCATGCTGCCTTCCAACGGTCTTCGCTTTCACCTCGGCGCCAAAGAATACTGGCCGATCTACGAGGAAGCGGAAAAGCTCGACTGCGCGCTCGCCGTCCACGGCGGCTGCTACGGCGATTTGGGGTTCAACTCATTCGGCGTGTTTCCCGCGACCCGCGCCCTCGGCATGCCGTTCCCGCTGGCGATCGCGGCAACGGGCATGATCGTCGAAGGCATGCTCGACCAATTTCCCAAGCTGCGCGTCGGTTTTCTCGAAGGCGGCACGGCTTGGATCCCGATTGTGATCGATCGTCTGCAACGAGAAATGGAATACGGCGGCCTTCGGCTCAAACACAAACCAGAAAGTTATTTCACCAGTGGCCAAATTTTCGTCGGCTGCGAGGGCAATGAAAAGGCGCTGGCTTATGCGATCGAGCGGGTCGGTCCCGAACCATTCATGTTCGCTTCCGACTTTCCGCACGAGATTTCCCTCGGGAATTGCATGGAGGAAATCAACGAGATCCTCGAACGCAACGACCTCAAGCCCGAACACAAAACGGCGATCCTGGGCGACAACGCCAGACGTTTTTACGCGATCTAACGCACAATAAATGACTCGAGAAATTGCCATCGACACATATCGTACATGATTTCGCCTGCTCTACTCTTCACTCGTTCGGGCGCCAGACCCAACGCGCGCAACGCCAAAGCGGCGGCGATAAAGCTATGCTTCCTGCTACTTCTTTATTATTTGCAAGTGCCAATATCCGCTTTGGCGCAAACTGCCGCACCCGTATTGGTCGCCTATGCCGGTCAAAACGAAACCGTGGGACCCATGTGGGTGGGCATCGAAAAGGGGACATTCAAAAGATATGGGCTCGACGTGCGTCTCGTGCAAATGCGCAATGGTGCGCTCAGCATGGCGACACTTTCCACGGGCCAGGTTCAATACAACTACGGTTCGCCTGGCAATGCCCTCAGCGCCG
>DATIEH010000360.1:0-6343 GCA_035455905.1 Binatia bacterium
TCCTCGGCGGTCCTATCTTTTTTTGCCCACATGGCGCGCAAATCCGCCGGCCGGGGCAGGCTGCCGACATGGGTAGTAAGAATGCGTTCAGTGCTGCGTTTCATAACCCGCTGCCTCTCATAACTCGGGAAGGATATTCAACCGGCAATTGAGGGCTGTGCAGCGGCGCTCAGTGCTTTGATTTCAACGACAGCTACGGATCCAATTGGAAGCGACTGCCGGAAGAATTCCCCGCCTGTGTGTGTTTGTGCAACTCATCTAGGCCGTCTTGGCAAAAACTGCGTTTACTTCTTTCTCGTAGGCAAGCAGCTTCTTGACGCTCGGGCGTTCCTGCATACGCTTGAAGTGCGCGGCGACGTTGGGGAAGCCCGAGATGTCCACCTCCAGTTGGGTGGCGCGGCGGCAGCACCAAAAAAAGTGCGCATCGGGGGCGGTGAAATGATCGAAGAAATATTCGCGCCCGGCGAGCATATCGTCGCCGATCTTGAAGTTCTCGAATAGAAATTCCGTCGCTAGCTTGATTACGCTGTTGGCCGAGCCCGGCATATCGCAGACTTTGGCCGGGTTGTTGATCCGGCTCAGGTAGGGATGAATGCCGCTAGCGCACCAGGCGTGCAACGAGATCGCTTGCAATTCATCCCAGGGATCGGCGGGCAGGATCTTCGCGTTGGGGAAGGTTCGATGCACCCACTGATGGATCGCGACGTTCTCGGTCAGTATCCTGCCGTCGACCACGAGCGCAGGCACTTTGTGCTTCGGGTTGATTTTCAGGTATTCGGGCGAGAAATTCTGCCGCTTGCGAAAATTGAGCGGACGGACCTCGAAATCGGCGCCGGCTTCGGTCAGCGTGACATAGGGAGCGAGCGCACAGGTGTTGGGCCCATAGTAAAGAGTGATTTGCATTCACGTGTCCTCATTAGTTTGCTTGATAAGAGGGTGCGCGCACACGCGCACATACATTCGCAGCTAAATCAAAGCCCGTCTGCTGAATTTATTTGATCAAATAAAATAGCCGCCGGTCACCGCTTCCTTCCACGATTTGATCACTGAAGGCACAATGCCGACAGGTAAGTCTTTTTCGGCCTTCCAGAAACTATGCACGCCGGCGCCGAAGCGAGTGATGCCGATCTTGGGCGCTGGATTCATCGCGCGAAAGCCGGGCAGAATCACTTCTTCGTAAACTTCGGGGCTGTGGTCGCGGCTGTCTTTGGAGATCTCGAAAAGAAACGGCGGCACCCGCTTTTTGTCAGTTCCCCTTAATTCGCGCGTGTAGCCAATGAAGCGATTGACGAGCGCTTCGGTTTCGTCTCGGTTCATCTTGAGCCGCGCGGCACTGACCCGAGCCGCTTCGGCGAGCGAATCCGTGATCGCATGAGTGACGACATATTCGGCCTTGAACTGCGGTCGGTTCTTGGCTTTTTCCCAAGCGTCGAGAATATCTTCCATGATCGCCGGCAGACGCATGAGCGCCGTCGGGCCTTCCTGACCGAGAGCTTCGGGACCTTGATAGCGAGCAAGATCGCGCCAGGTGCGGATGTAAAGCTCATTGAACGGATCGGTGCGGCCCTTGCCTTTCTTTTCGACTCTTTCGTAGCCGGTAATTTTGCCCATGTCGCCGCCCCATTTGTCCCGATCGCAGCACAGGTAGCCGAAGGGCGAGTGCTCGGTGGCGCATACGCCGGCCATGTTGGGAATGCGCTGCGACAACATGCAGACAAACGGTCCGCCGGTGGAATGTCCCTGGCCGTATACGGAAAATTCTTTTTCCGGAAAATGACGGCGGCAGGCCTCGATCATGCCTTCTTCGAACGCAGCGGGCCAGGCAGCCATGCGATACCAAAAATTCGTTTCCGGCTTTGCACGCGCCAGTGTCCGCGTGCCATAACGATTGCGCTTCGAGGGATCTTTGACGACGTCGTATTGATCCGGCGTGATCAATTCGCCCTGTTTCCAGATCGGAGTCCGCACGGTGCCGTCCGAGTGGATCGTGTCGTCAGGCCAATCGCGGCTCGGGTCGGGAAAGTAAAACCGGCCGGGAAACGTGCCGGCGATGACGCGAAAGCCAAACTTCTGCGCGAGCAGCTTGGCGTGACGCTCGATGCCTTTGAAATCGCTCGAGCCGCCGTGCAACAAGAAAAATCCGGCGTTCTTGCCGTCGGCGCCCGTGGGTATCTTGCTGGAATCCACCGGTTCATGGACGACCATGCCCAGATCCCAATCCATGCCGAGCGTGCTGATGCGGAAAATATCCTCAGTGCTTCTTATCGGCAGGTTAGGCATGCCGAGAATCTCTTCGGTGTCTTTGATGCAGCGGTCGCGGGAGACAAACTCAGGGGGTTGCCAGCCGCCATTTGCATTTACCATAGGTCACTCTCCTAGAATTCTTGTACTAAGACGAGCGAAGCTGTGTCAACCGTCACGATGAGACTTTGGGTGTCAGTTTTCGGTCAACCCTAAACGATAAACTCTCAATGAACGTCGGTTGTGGTTCAGTTCGGGAAGATCTGAGCATCGTCCAGGGGTCAGCATTATGGGTTCTCCACTCAATGGCCGATTAATGAATTTCAGTCTTACGATCGAAGTAAAATTTCTCCTCAACGAATCGGAATGGCGTAAAATGTATTTTTGCAGTCATTCCAATGTTACTTATGGGGGAGAACATATGAAACGAATTGTGATTTGCTTTGATGGAACCTGGAACCGGCCGGCGGACGAAAAGTTGCCGCCGGACCGACAGGTGGAAACCAATGTCTGCCGTTTTTGGAACTCGGTGAAAGAAATCGGCCCGGATGGGATCAAACAGATAAAATGGTACGACGAAGGAGTGGGCACGAAATGGTATGACCGGTTTATCGGCGGTAGCGTCGGCGCGGGTCTCGAATTGAACATCGTGCAGGGCTATGAATTCTTGGCCAAAGAGTACGAAGACGGCGACGAGGTCTATGTGCTGGGGTTCAGTCGCGGCGCCTACACGGCGCGAAGCCTAGTTGGGATGATTCGCAATTGCGGCTTGATTTTGCCGAAGCATTTAACGTTGCGGGTGCCGATGGCGTACGGTATTTATCGGACGCGCGGCGATAGCGTCGACTCGTTCACGGCCAAAGTATTCCGTGCCGCCTTTTCCCACGAGATCAAAATTAAATTCGTCGGCGTCTGGGATACGGTTGGCGCCCTGGGCATTCCGCTGCATTTGCTTCAAGACGTCAACATGAAATTCTACGAGTTTCACGATGCCAATTTGAGCAGCATCGTGGAGAACGCGTTTCACGCCATTGCGGTTGACGAAAATCGCATCGACTACCAGACTTGTTTGTGGAATCCCGAGGCTCCGGCGCAACAAAAATTGGAACAGCGTTGGTTCATCGGCGCGCATTGCGATGTGGGCGGCGGCTATCCTGACCGCCGCCTCTCGGATGTGACGCTTCGCTGGATGCAGGAGAAAGCGAGCATCACAGGACTGGCCCTGAACCCGGTAGCGAGCGGAGCGGAAAATTATCGCGGCGCGCTCACGGACTCGTACGCGCAATTCCTCGGCGGGATTTATGCACAAAAAAAACCGCGCCACTACCGCGCCATCGGCACGACCCAGTTCGGCAATGAGATAGTCGATGAGTCGGTGCAGCGGCGGCGTAAAGAGGATCCAAGTTACAGGCCGCAGAATCCGGGCTTGGCGAAATTGACCTGAACGAAACAGTCGGTTTGCTTTGCACTTCTGACAATGGCAACTCCGCTCAATATACTCGTCACAGGTGGTACCGGATATATCGGCCGTAATCTCATTCCGCCATTGATCGCGCGTGGTCATCGCGTCCGCGTGCTCGCGCGCCAGGATTCCGTTGCGCGTGTGTCTCCAGGCGCGGCGGTTGTCATCGGTAACGCGCTCGACGATCAGTCGGTCGCAACCGCACTTCACACGGGCGATACGCTGATTCATTTGGTCGGAACGCCTCATCCGACGCCTAGCAAGGCCGATCAGTTTGAAAAAGTCGATCTGATTTCGATCCGCGCGAGCGTCAATGCGGCGCGTCAAGTGGGAATCGAGCATCTCGTTTACGTGAGCGTGGCGCACCCTGCACCGGTCATGCAAGCTTACCTCTGGGTGCGTACACTCGGCGAAACGATGATTCGCGAGGCCGGAATTACGGCAACCATCCTGCGACCCTGGTATGTGCTGGGACCCGGCCGGCAGTGGCCGAAACTCCTTTTGCCGCTCTACAAACTTGCCGAGTCATTTCCCGGGATCCGCGGCAGCGCCGAACGATTGGGCTTGGTGACGATCGAACAGTTCATGACCGCGATGATTTCCGCCGCAGAGAATCCGCCGATACGCGGACGGCGTCGAATCATCGACGTCCCGGCGATCAAGCGCGCCCGGCTGTGAAGGCTCGTTGTGGTCGTCGAAGTGAAAAATATTTTTGCCGATTTGCCTCAGCGGGGTGACGCAGAAAGTTTTTTTAGTCTGTTTCAGAGCGGTTCTACAAAGATCGAGCGCATCGTGTCACGCGCTCACTCTAGCCCGGCGGATTTCTGGTACGATCAACCGGAGGACGAGTGGGTGATCGTGCTGCTCGGTGCGGCCATTTTGGAGTTCGAGGGCGGTGAATCAGTGGAGCTTAAAGCCGGTGATTATTTGACATTACCACGTCACGTGCGACACCGGGTTGCGCACACGAGTGTGGAAACCATTTGGCTAGCGGTGCACAGCAAATAAACTTCACGGTTCGAAGGTTCACGGTTTGCTCTGAAAAAGGCGAAGAACGGGTTTTTTGACAGCAGCCTCTTAGGCTGAAAATGAGATTCGCCGTTGAACCTTGAAGCCGAAATCTCTACGGCGTTTTACGCCGGCTTCGGCTGCGCCCAAGGCCGGCCGAGCAGGCTGTAGAAAATCCCTGAAATAAAAAACATCCCGACTAGAATCCACAACATCGGTTCATACGTCTGCCACCGGTCCCAGATCGCGCCCGCAATCACCGGTCCGACCACGCTGCCCCAGACATAGAAAATACTCATATAGCCGCGGATTTTGGCAAAGTGCTTGCGGCCAAAGAGATCCCCAACCAAAGCCCATGCGACCGGATAAGTCGCTTCGACCGTGGTGAACAGCAGGATGAAAATCCACAGAGGGCCGATGGAGCTGCCGAAGATAAGCACCAGTATGGAAACTCCGGCGGTAAAAAGAATCGATGAGACGAGCCGCGGCTTGTTGACGTTATCCGCAAGCCAGCCGAATACGAGGGTAGAAATAAACCCGAGCAACGCGAAGGAGCTCAGCAGAAAAGTCGCTTGCTGCTGGCTCATGCCTTTCCACACCATCATCGGAATAAAATGGGTGGAGATCGCGTGGTACGAAGCGTTTCTGACGCCAGCGCCGAACACTAACGCCCAAAAAGCGAACGAGCGGATCGCCTGGGCGGCGGTGACGTTCCGTTCCAGGATTCTGGATTGCACAGACTCCTTATCGCTGTTTACTTCAGCGGCATGTTCGTCCCCGTCGGGGCTTAGGCCCATGCTTTCCGGCGAAGGGCGAATCGTCAGGCATAGAGGAATGCCGACCAGCAAAAAGGTCATACCGGCAACAGCGGCGCCGGCGCGCCAACCCCAGGTGTGCACGATGATGCTCAGGATCGGCGCGAGCAAAACCCCGCCAAGGCCGTAAGCCGCGCTGTTGATGGTCATGGCGCGGGCGCGCAGACGAATGAACCAGGTGTTGGTCAACGCCATCGGCGCGTGCATGAAACCGCCGGAGTGTGTGAGCGAAATCAGTCCCGTATAGACGATCAAAAAGGCGATGTAGCTGTTAACCTGGGAAAGCAATAGATAGCCGGCGCCCATCAGAAGGACAGCGACGAGCATCACTGGCCGAGGGCCGTAGCGGTCGAGCAAGTGACCGACGATCGGCCCTTCGATGGCGCCTTCGGCGCGGGAAAGAGAAAACGCGAAGGACGTTGCCGTGCGACTGAGATTCAATTCTTGACTCAACGGCAGGAAAAAAACCGTAAAACCGTAACTGTGCAGGCCCGCTCCCAAGACACGCACGGCGGAAGCAGCGGCGACCATGCGCCAGCCGTAGAACAATCCGGTAAACTGCCTGATTATTCTGGCAGCTCGATTGGGAACAGGCGAAATCATTTCAGCAGGTGCTCAGCGCGCCGGAGGAGATCGAGGAAAAAATTGCGGGATTTAGCTGCCGGGACGACGTCAGTCGGAGTCGCCGTTGGCTGCCGCCTTCAAGCGCCTTTGACGGACGGCCCCTGCCAACGCATCGATCAAGGCGCGCGTCTCTTCCCAACCCACGCAAGGATCGGTGATGCTCTGGCCATAGATGAGCGGTTTTCCGGGAAGC
>DATIEH010000361.1:0-2767 GCA_035455905.1 Binatia bacterium
GCGCCGCTTCTTCGTTGTTCACGAAGGAAATCAGCTCGTCGCCGGTAATACCTTCCGGTTTCGCCGCCCAGTCGCGCCAGCGATACGGCGCTTCGAGCGCCGGCCGAAACCGTTTGCCCGCCATCTGCGCTTCCTGCTCGGCGATCTGCTCCATGTCGTCGAGGAACTTGAGAAACATGATCCACGTCAGCATGGGCAGCCGGTCGAGATCGCCGTTGAGCCCTTTGTCCTTGCGCATGATATCGCGGCAGGACTTGACGATGGAGGAAAGCCGCTGCGCGGTGGTGAGAGGTTGTGCGTTCTTTTGTGCGCGTGCCATGAACTATTCTTTCGTTTGAAGGAACTGTTGTGCCGCCTTTAAGAATTCGCGCGCTTGACTGATCAATACCTCTGCATCTTCAGCGGTTAAGTCAGACTCTAAGCCGTAATCGCCGGTGATCCTTTGGCTAAAAGCCTCCAAAAGCCACTGGTGATATTTGCCATCCAGCAAACCAGTTTTTACAAAGTGCTCGCGGAAGGCTCCGTGGACTCCGCCGTGTTTTCGAAAGCGATGGCCCCTTTCATTTAAAAGAGCCTCGGCAATATAGAACATCGCATAATACGCGCGCCCCACGGCAAACTCTCCGTCGTCGCTCGTTCTGAGCCGTTCCGCAAATGTTAGCACCCGGGCCGCCTTCGCAAGCAACTTTTGTGTAGCTTCTTTCACGCAGGGATGGCCTCGTCACGTACGTTCGACAGGAACGGGGTGTCGCCTTTGAGCCATTCATGTTCACGGAGAAATACCAGGCTAACGGTCACCCCGTATTTCAGGGAAAGGTCTGCGGCCAGGACTCCGGTGCGGTTGACCTCATGAGCATACCGATCAAAAGCATCAAGCACCACTAAAATATCCAAATCGGATTCCCAATCTGCTTCACCTCGCGCGTAAGAACCGAAAAGATAAATTCCTCTTAGCCGACCTCCGTAAACTAGCTGGAGTCCGGCCTTAAGTTCGCCCAAAACGCTGTGAACATCGAGTCGAGCCTGCACTGACTCAACGGATTCTTCTCTGACTTGCGGAAGTTCCTCAACGGCCGATGGATCGGTATATGGCTTTTCAGCCCCTACACGCGCCGCGAGTCGAAGCGTGGTTTGAGTTGCGGCATCAATCCCTTTCGTCATTGTTGCCAAAGCGTCGAATATCTCGCTGCGAGTCACGATCCCCTTGAGAATCGCGTCCCGTGCAACTGCTTCTAACCGCTCGTCGTCCAGATGCGATCGGGCGAGATCCAATATCGTACGCAACGGTTTTGTCACGGGAAGACCGTCGCGCTTTTCTATTTCAAACTCGCTCAACGCCGCTTTATGCAGTGCGAGGTTCTTGGTTGGGATCTTACGAAAACTGACGGGCACTGTCAGGTGAATCTTTGCCGGCAGCAGATCTCCAAGGTCATAGAGTGCGGCCGCTGTCTCGTGCGATAAGACCGCTTTCTTCCGGCTCCACATCCACCAACGAATCAGATCTTGGTGCGGAGCGATTGGAAACCTGCTGAGACGATAAATTCCGTGATCGACACGAATCCAATTGCGTTGCTTTACATGGAAATGTTGATGGGAATAGTCGTATCCTAACTTCTTGGCATCCGCAGAAGTGAAATATCCTTGCTGACCTTCGGCGATCTCGAAAAGAAGTTGTGATTTCTCGCCTCTATTATTCATGCAAAAACCTTATATTCTCTTTAAGGTTTTTGCAATCATGGCTTGCGCCAGGCAAACATCTTCAATTTAATGTAAGGTTTCAGCAGTTTCGAGCGGGTCAAGCCGCATAGAGAAGCGATTGAAGTTGATCAACCGCCTCCTTTAGTTTTTCCGGCCCGCCGAATAGCTTGGCGATCTCGATCACGTTGCCTCGGTCCGAAATCGGCGGAACCTTCAGAACATCGGGGATGACGAACTGCGCGGTGCCGTGCTCGGCGTATTTCTCCAGGAGATCGGAGAGTATCGCATGGGCTTCCGGTCCGTATTTCTCAAAAAAACTCTTCTCGTCTTTCTTAACGCGATCCGCACGCTCGCGCCGCGTGCGCAAGGGGCCATTAAATGCGAGATGGCACAACAGATCGAAAGGGTCGGCTTCCGGTTGATTACTGGTCGCGCGCAACTGATCGAAGTCGATGCCCCGCTCTTCGAGCTTGGCAATAATCTCCGCTCGAAGCACCGGATCGGCCCACTGCTTCCGCAAGCCAGCGGCGGAAGGGTAAAGCGTGCGCACCTTCTCGGCCGCGTATTCGGAGAACTTCACCACGCGAAGTTGCCGGCCTTCCGGATCGAGTTCGTAAACGAGATGGGCCGCGATCTCGACGTTGCCGCCGTCGAAGTAATATTTTCGCCGCACGCCTTCCGAGTCGTCGGCGATGGTCGCAGCGCCGTCCTCTTCCGATTCCGCGACGGTTGTTTCTTCCGTCACTAACTCGTTGATTGTTTCGCCCGACTCGGTCATCTCCTGCTCCGTCACCAGCGCGGGTTCGCCGTCAAAGTCCGGGTCGGCGAACAGCCGCGTCGCGGAACCCGTGTAGTCGAGAATGTTGAAATAATATTTGTCATAGTCGTCGCGCACCCGCGTGCCGCGGCCGATGATCTGCTTGAATTCCACCATCGAGCCCACCACGCGAGCGAGGACGATATTCTTGCAAGTAGGAATATCGACGCCGGTTGTAAGCAATTGCGATGTGGTCACGAGCACCGGCGTCACGGTCTCGAGTTCCTGAAACTTGCTGAGCAGGCCCTTTCC
>DATIEH010000362.1:0-4032 GCA_035455905.1 Binatia bacterium
AAATCAGGGTAGCGAACCGATTTGCGTTCGAGCTCCGCATCGATCCCGAGCCGTCGAAACAAATTTTCCAAATACGTTCCGGTCGAGGCTCGGTTGAACACGACTGATGTGGCATCCAGCAGGGATTCTTTCAGTTTTTCCACGGTATGGATCGGCGGCTGCGGCACGCCCGCCCGCACCATCACTCCGGCGCCGATACGCCCGAGAAGCACACGACCTAGGTTTGAAATTTTTCCGCTCCGCGCCAGATCGTCGAGCACGGCCGGCGGCGCGATTACGATATCGATCGACGCGCTGTCGCGCAGCCGTTCGACAATTACCGGTGCCGTGGCGAATGTCAGATTAACCTGCTGGGTCGTTTCGCGTTGAAACGCTTCGCTGATTTTTCTCAGTCCCGGCGCCACCGCTCCCGCGCTCAAAATATTTATTTCCGCCATCACGGTTGTTTGTTAACCCGCCTATCAGTCGGGCTGGTTCAATTCGACGGGAACAAGCGCAGTGCACAACAGAAACACAACGTCATTCCGGGCAAGCTGGCGAGAGCTAGCGCGACCCGGAATCCAGAAGTACGTGCGACCGGCAGTCGCCCTCCCTTCATTCGAACCCGTACAACCGCGCGGTATTCTCGAAAAGAATCTTTCGCTTTTCCTCCTCACCCACGCCGGAAAAATCCTTGGCGATCTTTTCCCGTGAATGGGGCCAGAACGTCGCGCTGTGCGGAAAATCCGATGACCAGAGCAGATTGTCCGCGCCGATGTCGTTTCGATGAGCGATGCCGAACGGATCATCGATAAACGTCGCATAGAGTTGGCGGCGGAAATATTCGCTCGGCGTAAGCTTGAGCTGCGTCGGAAAAGCGCTTCCGTGCACGCGCACGCCGCGCGCGACAAAGCGCTCGTCGAGCCGCCGCAAAAAATAAGGCAACCACCCGCAGTTGAGTTCCGCCGATACGATCTTGAGGCCGGGGAAGCGCTCCAATACGCCGGACATGATCAATGTCGAAAAAGTGAATTCGACCTCGTGGGAATTGATACCCGCGGCGATGGTTCGCTTCTTTGCGTTCGAATCCCAATTCACCCAGGCGAATCCGGCGAATTCGTGCAAGCTGAGCGGCATCGAGAGCTCCGCAGCAGCCGCCCAGAATGGGTCGTAAACCTCGGAATGGAACGGCAACTCTTCCGGCGGTGAAGCCCAGATGATCGCTCCCGCCAATCCTTTCTTCGCGCAATCCGCGAGATCGCTCGCAGCCTGCTTCGGATCGTAGAGGGAGATGAGACCGAGGCCCTTCAGACGTGTGGGCGCATGGCTGCAGAACTCGGCCAGCCAATCGTTGTAAACCTGAAAACAGGCGCGCTGAAAGCCGGCGTCTTTGATCCAAAACATGCGAAATCCCAGCGTCGTGTACAGCACATCGCCCTTGACGCCGTCTTGATCCATATCCTTCAGCCGCTGCGCCGGATCCCAGCCGCCGCGGTGCGCGCCCGCGTAAGAAAAGCTCTTGAGCAGCTGGTGGAGCTCGTCGAGAGATTTATTCGCGCCGAATCCCAAGATGACATTATGTGGCTCCCGATCCTGTTCGATGAACCACCAGGCGCCCGGCCGGCTTTGATATTCGGTCTCCATATGCGGCGCGATGGCACGATACTTCGCCGGCAGCCGCTCCTGCCACAAATTCAGGGGCTCGCTCACATGCGAATCTGCGTCAAGTAACATCGGTTCAGTCATGGCTGGTTCCTTCTTTCCGGCGAGATTCCATCAGTTAGCGCTTTTTGTAGAGTTGCTCGATAAAACCTTCGCGCACCAGGCGGTCGATAATTGAATTATCGGCAAACGTTTCGATCGGCAATCCTTTTTTGCCCATCATTTCGAGGCTCGCCGCCACCGGTTCCGCTTCGACCCGGGGAACGCGGTCCACGTATTTTGCCGCATCGCTGTAAATTTCCTCCACCGCTTTCATCTCCTTTAGCCGAGTGTAACGACCAACCGTCTTCATGACCCGGTCCTTCTGCGTTGGATCGCGCAGCACCGCCACACCTTCGAGGTAAGCGCGCATGATGTTGTCCAAGAGTTCCGGCGCGCGGCGTAAAAAATCGCGCGATACGACCAACTGGCCCATGGAATATTGAATGCCGGAATCCGCCAGCTCGATCAGAATCCGGTGCGGCACGTCGGTGCGCAACGTCGCGAGCACCGCGGCGTCAATCTGGCGATGGCGAAACGCCAGCCCGACCTCGAGTGTGCCGCCGAGTTGGCGAACGTTGACGCTGTTCTCCAGCCCGACCCGTCGAAGCAGAATGCGCGTCAGATTGTCCGTCGTCGCGCCAAAGCGAGAGACCCCGAAGGTTTTGCCGCGAAGCTCTTCGACCCGATTGACTTCGGGGTGCACCCACAAGCGCAGATAAGGACGGTTCGCCAGGCTCGCGATAGAAACAATCGAGGCGCCTCCGAGAGCTGCGGCGATCACCGCATTGGCGCCGGCAATCGCCGCCTGAACATCACCGCCGATCAATGCCGGCACCATCACCGGGCTCGACGAAATGAAGATCAAGGCAGGATCGACGTTGTATTTATCGAATGCTCCAATGTCCTTCGCCGTCCACAACCCGACTGCCGTTGGTCCGGTGGTCGAATAGCCGATGGTGATTTTGCTTTTTTCCGCCGCGGCAGATTGCCCGAATGACAGCGCCAGAGCGAGGGCAACGGCGAAAACGAGGTTGTGGAGGTTTCTTGAAGACATATCGCGAGCGCCTACGCGTCCGCCCCGCCACCTAACAAGATAGCTGCGCCGCTGTCAATCAGGTAGCTATCCGTCATGCCGGTGAAAAACGGCATCCAGGTTCATTGTTTTTGTTACAAGTAAGAAGCTGGATTCCGGCATGCGCCGGAATGACAACTCTACTTTCTTACCCCAGACAAACTTCAACCTTGGGCAAAAGATACCACGTGACCGCGACCGGGCGCCGGCTCTATTCTCTCCAATGCGGCGGATACGTACGCTGATAATTCGGCAGCTCCTCGATCCGATTTATCCAGCGCACGATATTCGGAAAAGTTTTCGCCAAAGGTATCAATCCGAGCTCAAGCGGCCGAGCCGCTTCCTTTCCGGCGGCTCGCAACAGTAGCTGAACGGCAGGGAAAATCGCAATATCCGCGGCGGAAATCTCCGCGTCAACCAACCAGTTGGACTGGGCCAGACGCTCGTCGATGATTTTTAGCTCGCGGCGTATGACCTCTGCGGCCGCTTGGATCTCATTTACGTTCTCAAGCCCTTTGCCAAAAAAGAGCGGGCGAACGATCTTGTCACCGGCGCTGAGAAGATAGGATTCGCACTCCAATACCGAGCACCATATCAATCCTGTTTGCTCTGCCGTGGTTCCGAAGATGGGTGGCGTCGGATACTTCCGGTCGAGATAGACCATGATCGCAATTGACTCGTAGAGCACAAAATCACCATCCTTAAGAGTCGGGACTTTGCCGCGCGGGTTCAGCTGAAGGTATGCCGGTGTTTTGTGCTCTTCCTTGGAAAATTCCAGAAGCTTGGATTCATAAGGCAGCCGCTTCAGCTCGAGTGTAAGCATCACCCGCCACGCAAAAGGACTGCCGCTGCCCCAGTAAAGTTCGATAGCCATGGCTCGAGTCTCCTTCGAATTTCAGTTTATTGCTCCAGCTCCGGGTAGTATCGAAAAATTCCTTCTTGGTTAAAAGGAATCCGCCGCGGTGAAGCGAAGTAGCGGGCAATGCGCGGCCGCGCCGCGACCCGATCACGGAGCTCGACGGCGCGCGGATATTTTTTTTCGAGTTTTTTCATCGTTCTCGGAAAAGCATAGCGCAGCCCTTCGATCATTTGAAATAAGGAGAGATCGACGTAGGAAAATTGCTTGCCGAGAAGATATCCGCTTCGTTTCGGGTTGCGCTGCAGGATTCCTTCAAAATAGTCGAAGAACTTGGGCATGCGCTCCGCGGTAAAATCTGCTGCGCGCCGCTTGGCTTCGCGCTTCTGATCTTCATAGTAAAGACTGCCGCCGATCGGAT
>DATIEH010000363.1:0-3515 GCA_035455905.1 Binatia bacterium
TCTTTAGAATTGGACGAAATAAAAGCACTGCTCAGGGACCTTGATCAAATCGATTTCGCGACACAATGCCCCCATGGCCGGCCGGTGGTGATCGAGATTAGTCGGGAGGAACTCGAGCGGATGTTCAAGCGAATCGTGTAATGGGTCGGTCCAAAAACGGTGCGGAAAATTCGCTGCGCCGCGATGCCTCAAGTAAATCCGCCTCCGTCATTTCCGCATGGTTTAAGGGGAATGCAGGACTTCGGGCCTGGACGTAGACAAAAACATTCCACGAAGCGACGCTATAAGAAATTTTCAGCGCCGGTCTCGGACTTTTCGCAATCATGCGGTGCCGACCCGCGATTTTAACTTTTAATTATAACCCCGCATCGTAGATGAAACCGAAACTCGTTATCATCCTCGGTCCCACTGCGGTCGGCAAAACCGAGCTGGCAGTGACCTTGGCCGAAGCGACCAATGCTGAGATCGTCAACGCAGACTCGCAGCAAGTTTATCGATATCTCGATATTGGCACCGGCAAGCCCTCGAAAGCCGACCGCCAACGAGTGCGCCACCATCTGATCGATGTCATAAATCCCGATGAAGATTTCAACGCAGCGCTTTATCGTCAACTGGCTAAAGCTACAATTGAGGACATTCACGAGCGCGGCGCAGCGGTGTTCGTTTGTGGCGGGACCGGATTATACTTGAAGGCCCTGACCGGCGGCCTATTCACGGGGCCCGGTCAGGATACGCAACTGCGCGCGAACTTAGAGCGCGAAATCGCCGAGAACGGGCTCGCACCCTTATATGAGCGGCTGATTGCGGTCGATCCCAGCGCCAATGCAAAGATCCATCCCAACGACCGCCAGCGTATCATTCGTGCTTTGGAAGTGTATCAAAGCACCGGCCGTCCGCTGAGCGCGTGGCAAAATGAGCATCGATTTCACGAGCAGTCGTTTGACCTTCTCAAGATCGGTTTGCTGCGCGACCGCGCCGAGCTTTACGATTTGATCAATGAGCGTACTGAGAGCATGATCCGCGAGGGCTTGCTCGACGAAGTGCGCGGCTTGATTGCGCGCGGTTACACTCTCGACCTCAAACCGCTACGCAGCGTCGGCTATCGTCAGATGGGCGAAGTCATAGAGGGAATCAAAGGATTGCCGGACGCGGTGGAGGAAATGAAACAGGAAACCCGCCGCCTGGCGAAACGGCAGCTGACTTGGTTTCGAAGCGATGCGGAGATCCGCTGGTTTCATCCCGAAAAACAGGAGCGAGAGATTGCCGACTCGATAGAAGCTTTTTTGTTATGACTACTAACATATTCATGAACCGTAGAGTGCGAATAAAAATTCGGCTTAGCCTGGCGCTAATTTATCTTGTGGTACCGAATATCGGTCGAAGCGCGGAACCGGTTCTCGAGTGGGCAACCATCGAGCAGGAAGCAGCCTCATTTTTGAGCCGGTACATTCAGATCGATACGACGAACCCACCCGGTAACGAGATCAAGGCGGCCGAATTCCTCAAAAGCATTTTCGATCGCGAGGGTATTGAAGCGAAAATCATTGAGTCGGCGCCGGGGCGCGCTAATCTTCGTGCTGTTCTACGAGGAGATGGCTCCCGAAAAGCGATCATTTTGCTCAACCACATGGATGTTGTCCCGGCGGATGAAAAACTCTGGAAGGCCAAACCATTTGGCGGAGAGATCAAAGATGGCGTGATTTGGGGCCGGGGCGCGCTTGACGACAAAGGGCCTGGCATCATGGAGCTCGCGGCGATGCTGACGTTGAAACGACAAAAAATCGCCTTGAAGAGCGATGTGATCTTTCTTGGGACCGCCGACGAGGAAGCCGGGGGCGCGCTTGGAGCTGGGCACTTGTTAATGAAATATCCCGAACTTTTCGACAATGTCGGCTTGGTGTTGAACGAAGGCGGCGGGATTCGGGTCGGAGAAGACGGCCGCGCACGAGTTTACAACGTCAGTATGGCGGAAAAAACGCCACTTTGGCTGAGGCTTACGGCGACGGGAACGCCAGGGCATGGCTCCAGTCCCGGAAACGACATGGCGGTGCATAAACTGATCGCCGTGCTTAATCGAGTAATGAAATATCAAAGCCCGATCAAAGTTGTTCCCGAGGTACAAAAGTTCTACGCCGATACCGCCCAAACGGTGCCTGAATCCCGGCGTACGGGCTATCGCGATTTGCGTCGGGCATTGGAAGATTCGGCGTTTCGCTCGGAGTTTCTCGCGGATGCGCGTGAGCGCGACAACGTGAGCAATACGATCGCGATCACCCGGATCACGGGATCGGACAAAGTGAACGTGATTTCCGGCGTGGCAACTGCCGAGATCGACATTCGATTATTGCCCGGCGAAGACCCGAAAGTCGTGATGGATCAGGTCCGGGGGCTCATAGATGACGAGTCGATCAAGATCGAGGTGCTCTTGTCGTTTCCGGCAGCGGTCTCGCAGCCTCATCCGGAAGCGATGAAGGTCATTACCGAGTTCGCCAAAAGTCATGACGCGGGGGTGCCGGTGGTAGCGCCGCTAGTGCGCGGGTTTACCGACTGTCATTTCTTCCGGGAAAAGGGCATCCCGTGCCTCGGTTTCATGCCTCGTCGGAGCCCGCCGAGCAGCGAAGGCTTGGTTCATGGCGTCGATGAGCGAATACAGCTCGAGAGCTTCAACTTTGGCATTCGTGCCATGTATGAAATTGTGCGGAAGCTCGCGACGGAGTGAGGGAACGCTTCAGTAGTAGGCCTCAATCCTGAGGACACCGTACCGCTTGTATTTTGGCCGAAGCGTGAAATCTTCTTCGTCCGCAGCTGAAATGTAAAAATCTCTCGCTCCGCTCGAGATGACAAGAATGAAAGCTTGATGCGTTTTGACGGATTCACCCAGGTGCGGGGCGAAGCGAAAGGCGAACTCAGCAGCAGGGCAGGGGATTTTCTATCAAGTTGTAAACGTGGTCGAAATTCACTTCGTTGATGCGCGCCAAAATCTTGAAGGTGCGCGGCGGCTCATTTTTGAGAAATACCATGATCGCAGTTTCCACGGGCGGGCATCCTGCTTTCACGCAGGGAACTTCTTTGACCACGATGGGCGCGTCGGGCGGAAAACTAAGAATCGTTTGCACCCAGTAACGAATTTGGTCGAGGGTGAAGTTCGAAACATCCTGCTTGCGACCGAAGGGATCCACATCTTCGGCGGATGACGCACCGTTGCTGCTCGTGATGCAGTTCAGAAATCCCTGTGTGATGCTTTCCTTGTCCAAGTCGCGGCCGATAAATACCAATCGGTTCAGACGTTCCTCCTGCTCTGCCCACGGGCGGCCGGGACGCCCTTCGAAGAGCATGTGAACGCCTTGGAAGACGAACTGATCGGGATCTTTGCGCAGGTTTAAAATCCCCTTCATGCGCATGATGCGCTCACCAAATTGCGCCAACAGTTCGCGAAACCAGTGACTCAGCTTCAAACCATCGAGATCGCCCGCCGTCGTGATCGCGACAGTTTCGATATCCTCGGTGTGCCTATG
>DATIEH010000364.1:0-6946 GCA_035455905.1 Binatia bacterium
GGCACTGCTAAACGACAGGGGGCGAAATAATTCGGTCATGCCGTAACCGCGGATAATTCTCGTGCCTGTCTTCTCTTTCCATTCCTGCGCCAATTCCCATGGGCAAGGTGCCGCGCCCGAAACCGCCAGACGCAAGCTCGAAAATTCGCCATCAGTAAAAGCCGGCGAATTCAGCAAACGGCGAAAAATCGTAGCGACGGTTGGCAAGACGGTTACGTGATTGTTTTTGATCGAGGCAAAGACCGCTTCAGGAGTGAACCGTTCAAGAATTACGACCGTTGCGCCAGTCAAAAGCGGGGCTAAGAGACCGCCGTTCAAACCCAGCGAATGTGCCAATGGAACGGTCACCAGGACGATGTCCTCGGGAGTAAGGCCCATAACCGGCTCGGCCCACGAATGGTTGGCGAATGTCAGCGCAGCATGGCTAAAGACGGCGCCTTTGGGACGGCCAGTGCTTCCCGAAGTGTATAGAATCAGTGAGGGAGCGTTGGGTTGCTCGACTGTTTGCCACGAGCCGCGACTCATCGCGACCTGTTCGATGGTCAATTTCGGTCTGAGGTCGTTCGTAAATGCGGCGAGCTCGTCTTCTTTAATTTGCGGATTGAGCGGCGCGGGTGTGGCGCCGAGTTTGAGGATCGCCATAAATGCGATGACGAATTCGAGGCCATTGGGCAACAGGATCGCCACGCGATCTCCGGCGGCAATGCTCTGCCTCGAAAGATGCTGAGCGAAACCGGCCGCGTAATCATCGAGATCCGACCAGCTGAGTTTCTTGCCCGCGCAAATTATCGCCGTTTTGCTAGGGAAGCGGCGCGCATTGTCTTCAATGGCGCAGACGAAGTTTTGTTGCATGGCTGATACGTAAGTCTAGCTGGTTGGAGTATTGGAGTGATGGAGTAGTGGGAGTGTTGGGAGCCAGAACTCTTATCATCAGTCCATTACTCCAATACTCAATCACTCCAACCGGACCTACTTGCCGATAAACTCTTTGATGTCGATGCGTTGCCACACGTCACGCGGAATGCGATGTCTCGGCGTAAATGCAGCGAGCGATGGTTTGGCGGTGGCATCGACGCCCCACTTCGCGGTGTTGCCGTCCTCCTTGGTGGATGGATCCAGATCCGAGCCGCGGGTATTGCTGATTATCGCGATATCCCGGTCCGGTTGGCAGCGCGTCGCGATGGCCCAGTTGACCTGCCGATCGTTGAAAATGTCGACATCGTGATCGACGATGACAACGCGCTTCATGTAGAGATCAGCGCCGAGAACCGCCAGGATTGCATTCTTCGCTTGCCCCGAGATCCGCTGTTCGATCGAGACGTAGCAGGTGAACGGCGCAGGCACCCGCACCGCTTTGACGGTTGGCACCATGGCGCGCACGGCGCGATAAAGGTTGGCTTCGATCGGCGTGGTCGAAAGCATCAGGTGATCGAGATGGCCGACGGTAATATCTTGAAACATCGCATCGCGCCGATGAGTGATCGCGCGCACTTGCAAGACTTCGCGCTTACGCTCGCCAAGACTGTAACCGGTGAATTCGCCGAACGGACCTTCAGCGGTGCGCTCACGCGGTAGAATCTCTCCTTCTAAAATGATCTCAGCCGCGGCCGGAACCAGAACATCGGAGGTCTCGCATTTCACCAGCTCCAGCGGCTCACCCAGCAAGCCGCCCATGATCGCGCGCTCGTCTTCGTCGATGGAACCGATGGCAAGACAGCCGAGCGCAATCGCGGGGTGGACACCGATGGCGAAGGCGACCGGCAACGGCTTTCCTTCCGCTTCGGCGTAGCGCTGAAATTCCCAGAGGTGTTTTGCCAAGGTGAGGTGAATCGAAGTCCGGTTGCGGCCTTGGATCATGAGCCGATTATAAGCGCAGTTCCAGCTCTCGCCGTTTGGATCTTTGGCGAACGAAATGGCGGCCGTGATGTAAGGCCCGGCGTCGTCCTGATGGTGGCGGACTTGCGGTAGCTTGTAGAGATCGACCTGATCGCCGGTGAGAATCACGTCCTTGACCGGGGCGTTGGTGGCGAGCTTGGGTGGGAGCGGTTTTTCCATGGCGCGCAAATAGGCGCGCTGCATCTCTTCCGGTTGCGCATGGATCGCTGCGGCCAAGCGCGAGCGACCGGCATGCACGTTGGTCAATACAGGAAAATTACTGCCTTTCACCTTTTCGAAAAGCAAAATCGGCCGCCGTTTCGCTTCCTGTTCAAGCTTTACGGCAATGGCGGTGATTTCGAACGCAGGATCGACTTCGCGTGTAACGACGAGAAAGTCTTCCGGACTCTGACGCTTAATGGCATCCAGAAAGGTTCGCAGATCTTGCGCCATAATTCTTACGATCTAACTGTCGTTGGCCGGCAAACTCAAACCAGCAAGGCTCGCCAAAGCTCTTTGCGTATATACTCTGGTCATGCGCTTACGGTACCAATAATCCAAATCGGTGTTATCGAGCGGATGCGCAGCTTTCGCCGCGAGCTCGGCGACGGCATCAATCAATTCCAAAGTAAGTTTCTTTCCCGTCAGCAGCGCTCCGGCCGCATTGACCACTTTCGGCGCCGAAGCGACGGCGGTCAAGACTACGCTGGCATCGCGGCACTCGCCACCGCCGCCGACCGCCAGTGTCGCCGCGACCCCGAGGATCGGGAAATCAAAGGAGCCGCGGCGGCGGAGCTTCAAGTAAACATTTCTGCGCATCAGATTCTCTCGCGGGATGAGCAAAGCTTTCAGGACTTCGTCTGCAGCTAGGGTGGAGTAGTGGATTCCGTCATCGCGATACAAATCTTCGAGTTTGAGGCGCCGTTCCCCCTGATTGCCGACGACAATCGCTTCGGCGCCCAGGCTGAGGAGCACCGGCGCGGTATCCGAGGAGGCCACGGCCAGACACTTGGCGCTTCCGGGAGCGACCAAACAGATGTCGCCGTCTTTTTTCATGCAGAAACCCACGGCCTGCCGCCAGAAGAAAGTTTGATCGTAATAATTGCAGCGCGTATCGACCAGAACATTTCCTCCGATGGTTCCCATATTTCGAAGCTGCGGTGTCGACACGGACTCGGCGGCGTGAGCAAGGGCGGGAAGATATTTTGCAATCAGGCGATGATGCGAAACTGTCGTTAAGCTCTCGCCGGCGCCGATCCACAACCCCTCCTTGTTGTGTCTGATGCCTCTTAGCTCGCGGAGCGCTCTTAGGGATATCAAGGTGCGCGGTGTGAACTGCCCGCGCTTCATCTTGGGATACACGTCTGTCCCGCCGGCCACGAGCATCGCGTCGGGACGCAAATCCGCCAACGCTCTTGTAGCTTGTTTCAACGAACGTGGCTGGATGTAGGTAAATTCCGGTAATCGGAGCATGTGTTTAGAATATTGTCTGTTCGCACTGATCTACGTAAAATTCGAAAACCGAATATCGAGTTTCGAAACAACGGCAGAAAACTCATAAACTCCAAACGCAAAATACGAAACTCCGAATCTCTTCTGTTTGGAACATTCTACATGTTTTGTTCATTTTGAATTTGTTTCGAATTTCGGATTTCGAGCTTCGAATTTTTGTGCGGTTGAATCTTCGCTTAACTTTTTTGCGTCACTTCAATTCCTTCTCCCGGGTGCCATTTAATCGGCGCGGGAAATTTGAAATCGGGAATCGAGATCGGTTTCAGCCGGCCATCGAGAGCGCGCAGAATTTTGTCCGGCGTGATCGGAATTTCATGAATGCGCACGCCGATGGCGTCATAAAGCGCGTTCGCCACGGCGGGAACCACAGGCAAAAGCGGCCCCTGGCCGGCTTCCTTGGCGCCGTAGGGACCTTCGGGGTCGTCCGTTTCGACGAGAATGGTCTCGATCTCCGGTGTCTCCAGCGTGGTCGGGCTTTTGTATTCCAGGATCGAAGGAATTTTGTGCAGCCCGTTTTTGCGAAAAATCTGCTCCTCCATCAATGCCTCGCCCAGCGCCATGTAAACGCTGCCTTCGGTTTGACCTTCGACGAGCAGCGGATTGAAGGCACGACCGCAATCATGGGCGATCCAGACTTTGTCGATCGTGATTTCACCCGTGGCACTGTCGCAATGGAGCTCGACGATACTCGTGGAAAAACTATACGCCGGCGTAGGACCGACACCCGAGCCTTTGAAGTCGCGCGGGTTTTTCGGCGGCCAGTAACTGCCAGTGGCGCCGAGGGTGCCGTGCTTTCCTTCCGCCTTGATGACAGCTTCCGCGAAGCTGATCGCGCGCTGGTGCAAGCTGGCGCTGCGAATCTTGCTCTCGGCGAATTCCAAATCGTCAACGGGAATTTCCAGCGCTTCGCTCGCTGCCTCGAGCAGTAACGGTTTGAGCTTACCGCAGGCTAGAACCGCGGCATTGCCGGTCATGACCGTCACCCGGCTCGAATAGCTGCCGAGATCGACTGGCGTAAGATCGGTATCGGCGGTCAATACTCGAATATCGGCGGGATCGATGCCGAATTCTTCGGCGACTGCGTAAGCGAGAATCGAATCCGAACCCTGGCCGATATCGATCGAGCCGCAGAACACCGCGACACCGCCGCTTCGATCGAGCTTAATTTGCACACCCGAGTGAGGCATGTTGTTCCAGTAAATCGGCAGGCCTGCGCCGCTGATATAAGAGCTGGCGGCAAAACCCACACCCCGACCGAATGGCAGCTTGCGAAATTTCTCGCGCCATCCGGCGCGCTCGGCGACGCGCTCGATGCATTCGCGCAATCCCGTGCTGCTGACGCGAAGACCGTTCACCGTGATGCTGTTGGGCTCGACCAGTTGCTTGAGCCGCATCTCGATGGGATCGAGGCCAAGCTTCTCGGCGATTTCGTCAAGCTGGATCTCCATCGCGAAGCGCGGCTGCGGCGTGCCATGACCGCGCTTCGGACCGCAGGCGGGCTTATTGGTAAAGACCCGCACGCCTTCGAATTTGTACGCCGGCACTTTGTAGGTCACCGTCTGTAACGCGCCGGTATAGTAGACGCTCGCCAGACCGTAGCTGCTGTAACCGCCGCCATCGAGAAAAGTTTTGTACTGCATCGCCTGAATCGTGCCGTCGTTCTTGACGCCGGTCCGGGCGAGCATTTTGACCGGATGCCGACCGCGGTGCACATAAAAGCATTCTTCTCGTGTGAGGGTAATTTTCACCGGTCTTCTCGTGATCATCGATAGCTTTGCGGCGCAGATCTCGTGCGAGAACGGATCGCTCTTGCCGCCGAACCCGCCGCCGACGGGCGTGGCAATGACGCGGATCCGGCTCGCGGATATTTTCAAAACCTTGGCCAAAGCGCGGTGCAGATAATGGGGCGTCTGAGTCGATGACCAGACCGTGAGCTTGTTGTCCGAACCATAGGAACCGACGGCGCAATACTGCTCCATCGGCAGATGCGTGTTACCCTGGTAAAAATAAGTGTCTTCAAAAATATGATCCGCCTGGGCGAAGGCCGCCTCGACATCGCCGAATTCGAACGAAACGGCTTTCTGAATATTGGCCTGCCGGTTCCAGGTATGGATTCGCTCGCTTCCTTCGGCGGAGGCCAGCGCGTCCTCGATCGTAAGAATCGGCTTCAGCATTTCATATTCAACATCAATGTAGCTGAGCGCCTTGTCCGCCAGCGTTTCACTTGCGGCCGCGACTGCAGCAACCGGATCGCCGGCATAACGCGCCTTGTCAATCGCCAGTGCTTCTTCGTCTTGCGTCGACGGCATGATGCCGAACTTTTCCGGCATTTCCTCCCCGGTGATGACCGCGAGTACACCGTGCAGCTTGAGAGCGCGCGCGGTATTGATGCTGAGAATGCGTGCATGGGGGTGAGGACTGCGCAGTAGCTTTGCGTAAATCATGCGCGGCAGATTGAGATCATCGGCATAGAGCGTTTCACCGGCGCACTTCGCCATCGCGTCGATTTTGCGCAGCGGTTTGCCGATCACGGAAAAATTCTTCTTTTGCATTATCTAATCCACGTAATTGCGATCATGCTTTCGACGGTCCGTCCGCGCGGTTGCTTGCTGGTCCCAGTGTCCGTCATTCCCGCATGTCTTTAGCGGGAATCCAGGCGAATTCGGACTGGACCCCCGATTAAAACATTCGGAGGTGACGACTTTTGGGATATCGTCGCGCAGATTTTATCCTTTGTAATCGATCGTGAGATCATGAATTACTTCGCTCTAAATTTTATGCGCCTGTGACCGTCGCGCTCTAGCGTTGCCAGCGAGTTCCTTCGCTGGCGCTCAGATGACAGATGAAATTGGAGTGTCATTCTGAGCCGGAGGCGAAGAATCTTGCATCTCATTCATGACGGAACACCGACATTAGCTGCCATTTTCTTTGCTGCCAGCTCGACGGCTTCGATGATCTTTGTATAGCCGGTGCAACGACAGAGATTGCCCGACAGAGATTGCCGGATTTCTTCAGGTGTCGGTGTCGGATTCTCATCGAGCAGCGCTTTTGCAGTGAGAACAATTCCGGGGATGCAGTAGCCGCATTGCGCCGCGCCGAGATCGGCAAACGCATTCTGTAACGGATGCGGCTTTCCGTCACGCATGATTCCCTCGATGGTTAGTATTTCGGCATGCTCCGCTTCGATGCCAAGCATGAGACAAGACAATACCGGCTTACCTGCCACCAGCACAGCGCAGGTACCGCACTCGCCGAGCTCGCAACCGTGCTTCGTGCCGGTGAGGTTCAGATCCTCGCGCAAGACTTCCAAAAGGGTCTTGTTGATCTCGGTGGCGACTTCGCGAGTTTCGCCATTGACGCGAAGACGCAAGAGAGTTTTGGTTGACCTGGCGTTTTTTTTGGGTTCCTTGATCATTAACTTCTGTCACTGAGCTCAAGCTAAAAATGACAAGGAATCTTCCCGTAATTTGTCGTCATGCCGGTGAAAACCGGGTCCATAAGAATTCGAAAATCCTGGATTCCGGGTCGCGCTAGCTGTCGCCAGCTTGCCCGGAATGAC
>DATIEH010000365.1:0-2068 GCA_035455905.1 Binatia bacterium
AAACGTCCGCTACCAGCCGGCCAAGTGCCGGTTCAAAATCTATATCATCGATGAAGTTCATCAGGTCACCAAGGATGCGTTCAATGCCTTGTTGAAAACGCTCGAAGAGCCACCACCTTCGGTAAAATTTATTCTCGCGACGACTGAGCCGCATCGCCTACCGGCGACAATTCTCTCGCGCTGCCAACGCTACGATTTTCGCCGCATCAAACTGCGCGAGATCGTTCAACGGCTGAGCGCGATCGTCAAAGCGGAGGCAGTCGAGATCACCGACGGCGCGCTGGTGCTGCTGGCGCGCGAAGCTGATGGGAGCATGCGCGACGCCCAGTCGCTTTTGGAACAGGTGCTGGCGTTTGGCGAGTCGTCGGACAAAAGCGACGCGCGTATCCGCATCGACGAAAAATCATTGCATGAAGTTCTCGGCTTGGCCGAGCGTCAAGTGCTATATCAGATTTCGGCGGCCGTGCTGCGGGGCGACGCGCAACAGTGTCTTGAGTTGGTAACTCGCATCTTCAATCAGGGATGTGACCTCGGCAGGCTCGCGCGCGATCTGGTGGAGCATTTCAGAAATCTGCTCGTCGCGAGACTCATCGGCGGCTTGAACAAGGAGGCTCCCGCTGCGGATAGTCAACTTCTCGATCTGCCGGACCAGGAGATCAAGGATTTGATGGAACAGGCCGGATCGCTCTCGAGTGAAACACTGCTCGATTATTTCGATTATATGGCTGCAAGCGAAGAACAGATCTCTCGTTCGGCAACGCCGAGATTTGTCTTGGAGGCTGTTTTGATTCATTTGGCGAATTTGCCAAAAACGATCGCTGTGATCGAGCTCATCGAGCGTCTAGAATCCTTGGAACAGAAGATCGCGGGCACCGCGGGTCCCGGGGGAGGGATTGTGGAGCGAGGCGCAAGTGCCTCGCCGGCCAATCGGAGCCAGCCGATAAAAAGTGAGAGTAGCATCGCTGCCGCTCAAAAAACTCCGCCAACAGTGCACGACGAGAAACCATCAGAGCCAGGCACTGGATCAAACCTTTGGGACCGATTCGTCGCGTTTGTCGGAACGGAGAAACGGTTTCTTGCGCCCTATCTAGAATCGGCCATGGCGGTGGGAGTTCCGCCCGATCCATTGAAGATCAGCATCGGCGAGCGTTATCACCTGGCGTTCTGGCAGGACGAGGACAATTTAACCGCGCTGAAAGATCTAGCGAAACGATTTTTTTCTACAGATGTGAGCTTGCAAATTGTTGGCGCGCCCTCCTATGGGTCCAGCACCGTTGCTACCACGACGAATGTTTCGACCAAGCCGGATGAAGAGCGGAGTCCGATGGTCAAAGAGGCGCTCCGTATTTTTGGCGGGTCGGTGCGCAATGTGCGACGGGAAAACGGCTAATCATGTGGGAGGAAAAATAATGGCAAGCATAGGCGGCATGGGTAATCTCCTAAAGCAGGCGCAAGAGATGCAGGCGCGCATGGCTAAAATTCAGGAAGAGCTCGCCAATAAAACCGTAGAAGGATCTGCGGGAGGCGGCATGGTTCAGGCGACCGTCAACGGCCAGTTCAATGTCACCGCGATCAAGATCGAGCCGTCAGTGATCAATGTTGAAGAAAAGGAAATGCTCGAGGATTTAGTTCTCGCCGCCGTCAATGATGGGGTACGCAAGGCCCGTGAAATGGCGTCTTCGGAAATGAGCAAGCTGACCGGCGGGTTGAAGATTCCAGGTATGCCATGAGTTTGTATCCCGCGCCTCTCGCCCGCCTGATTGAGGAATTGTCGAGGCTCCCCGGCATCGGGGAGAAAACCGCGGCGCGCTTGGCTTTTCACATGTTAAAAGGAAATAAGGATGACGTTCTGCGGCTCGCCGACAGTATCGGCAAATTGCGCCAGCAGGTGGGCTTGTGCCAACGCTGCTTCGGTTTCAGTGAGATCAATCCGGAAAACCAAGACGGCGCGCTCTGTGCCGTATGCCGCAACCCCGAACGTGAAAAAGACACGATCTGCGTCGTCGAGGAACCGGCGGACCTGCTCGCCGTGGAAAAATCCCAGGAGTTCCGCGGACTCTACCACGTC
>DATIEH010000366.1:0-2857 GCA_035455905.1 Binatia bacterium
CCAAGTTTTTCGAATTCCGGCCTTTCGAACGCCATCACTGCACCCGTGATGGCCGGGACGTCCTTCGAAGATTTCCACTTGTCCGCATTGAAAGGAACACCTTTGTCGTAGTGCTCGACCCGCAACAACCTGGTTGCCGGCGCCGGGGCACTGCCGTCACCGAGATTGTTGAGGGAGTTGCGACGTACGAACGTATCAGCGGTCACGTACATCCCTGAGTGCATCAAATTGTTATCGTCATAGAAAAGGAGACCTCCCCACAGCGTAGAGCCAAGGTCGCCTTCGCTAAGCACTCGTTGCAATAACGCAGCGTGGCGGGGTAGCGGATAAACATCGGGATTGATGATAAATATCCTGTCACTGGAAGCATGCTCGATAGCGATGTTATTTGCCGCGCCAAAGCCGGCGTTGTCGCCGAGAACGATCACAGTGATCATCACGTCGTAGAGTTCGGACATCTGCTTGGCGAGGCACAAGACCTGACTCGCATCTTCCGGCGAATTACAGACGTAAATCCATTCACCAAAGTCCAGTTTCGCCGCGCGGAAAAGCAACGGCTGCAATTTGACTGGTTCAGTGGAACCAAAAAGCACGGTCACGAAAGAGTGCGTCACCGGGCGCGGTCGAAACCGCTCAATATACGGATTGGCGACCGCCTGATTAACGTTGAGCTGAAAGAGTTCGACGAGCGTGCTCCCGGCTGGGCCTGAAAGGAAGCTGGCCAGTGCGCTTTCTTTGCCCGCATGGGCCTCGCTGGCCGCAACGACTTGCAGGATCGTATCCATCAACCGCTTATCGGAAACGATCTCGGGTGTAATCTTGCACTGGAAACTGCCAGCCGTCGCACTGACTTGAAACATCAGCGACTGCTTTAGAATCGAGCGGGACGGTGCCTGGCCGAACGCAACGAAACCATAGTCATAGGCGCCCGGTTTGACCGCTTGCTCAACGTCGGCGCGCGCGTTCCGGAATATATTTCGACTTGATAATTCGATGTTGAAGTCATTACCGAGCAGGCGCAGTTGTGTTGAGGCGTAGCCCTCGTCCGCGAGCCAACCGAGCAGCAGGCAAAATCCGGATTCGGAGACAAGAAAACGTTCGACCGAGCAGGCGAGCGTCAACGGTTCGCGACGGATCAGCTGGTAGCGGTTTTCGTCGATGCCGAAACGGATAAAATGATCGATGGCGTCGTCAGCCGTTCCAGATCTGATGGCCTCGGCCGCGATCGGGTTGGCTTCGAGATAACGCCGGTCGTCAAACTTCGGAATAAAGACCGGTAGCGAAGACACGTTACGCATGACTGCCTCTGGGCTGAACTAACGTGGCGGAGCAGGAACGGCCAGTTGACGATAGCCGCGTTTGAGAAAGTGCCTGAGCATCTCGTCCTGATCGCCGTTGCTGGGATCGAACGAGGGCACATAGCGAGGGGCATACCATTTGGGGTGCAGACCGGGGTCATGCGGCAAACGCCCTTCCTGGTATCCAGACTTGATGAAGTGGTCCAAGGCGCTCGTAACCTTGCCCTCCAACATTGCCTGAGCAATATCTGGGTAAGTGCTCACGTACCAATCGGCATCGACGACGGGCTGATGCCCGAAACGGCCCTCGAAATAGCCGACCGCCCGAAAATGCGCCCAGCCGGAGGGGAAGAGATTTTGTTTAACTGCCTCTTCGATGTCCGGATAAGTTGAAAGATACCAATCCTCATCGAAGCCCCAGCACAGGATATAAAGATCGAGCAACCGTGCCAAAATTTCACGCGGCACCGACACTTCGTCGCCGCCGATTTTCAAGCGTTCTGGCAGGTCGCCAAAGGCCACATTGACGTGCGGGATCGTCATCATCGCGGCACGTCCTTTTCAAATTCGCGAAGCGCGTTTTGTGCGGCGACCAACCCTCGCTCAGCAGCTTTTTGAAACCAGGAATGCGCCTTGTTCAGGTCGGGCTCACATCCCTGCCCTTTGGCAAGCATGACCGCGAGATTGTATTGCGCGAGCGGGTAACCGAGCTGCGCGGCTAGTTCATACCACGCGATCGCATTCGAAATATCTTTTGGAACACCCTGGCCTGTACAGAACATGACTCCAAGCTGAAACTGCGAAGGCGCGTAATCATTGTGCGCCGCTTTTTCAATCCAGCTCGATGCTGCCGCCAGATCAACAGGAACGTCGATTCCGTTCAGATACGCCATACCGAGGATATGCTGCGCTTCAGGGTTCCCCGCTTCGGCGGCTTTTGTGTACCAGCCAATAGCCTTGCTCTTGTCTAACTTCTGAACATCACCACCGAATTTTCCAAAATAAACATGGCCCAATTGAAGAGCCGCGCCGGCATGACCGCCATCCGCCGCCTGCGTCAACAAAACTTCTGCGCGGGGTAAATCGCGGACCACTCCCTCGCCTTGCAGATACAGCAAGGCCAGTGCCATCTTTGCTTCGCGGTCACCGGTTGCCGCCGCCCCCTCAAGCAAGTTGGCCGCCAGGTTTTGATCGCGTGGGGCATCTTTTTCACCGGAAGACAAAAGCTTTCCGAGCTGTACCTGCGAGGCGGTGATCCCATTCGCGGCAGCTTTCTTGTACCATTCGATCGCTTGTGCCGCGTTTCGCTCGACGCCGGTGCCATTTCCGTAGCAAGCTGCAATGTTGTGCGCTGCTGTCGCATGGCCTTGTTCCGCGGCGCGCAAGAACCATTTTGCCGCCTCGCGCATGTTGGTAGGCACACCGGCGCCGGTGGCATAAAGGCGGCCAATGATGAATTGCGATTCGACATCACCCAGTTCGGCCGCTCGCTGATACCAATTCCCAGCCTCTCGCAGATCGGGTGCGATGCCTTTGCCGCGGGTATAAAGCTCAGCAAG
>DATIEH010000367.1:0-6905 GCA_035455905.1 Binatia bacterium
GTTCACCAAACGCTTAGAAAGATCTTTTTTTGCCGGTAACACCAGGGTCAAAGGTCCGGGCCAGAACTCGGCAATCAGTTCCTCCGCAAGGATTGGAACTTGGTCGACGATTGTACAAAGCATGGTCCGATCCGCGACCAGGACGGAAATCGGATTGGCGGCATCGCGGCCTTTGAGTTGAAAAGCTTTTTCCACGGCAGCGGTGTTAAGCGCATCGGCGCCGAGTCCATAAAGAGTTTCCGTCGGGAAAACGATCACCTCTCCTCGCTTGAGGGCGGTGATGGCTGCCTGAAATTCAAGGTTTTTGTCTTTCACTCTGGAGCTTGCGATCCCGTTCTTCGACACCCCTGGCCATCTCGTTTTTGGCTTGCGCCAACTTGGCCGCGACCTGGGCGTTTTTTCGAGCAATGATTTGCGCGGCAAAAATGCCGGCGTTTGCTGCCCCCGCTTTGCCGATGGCCATCGTAGCGACCGGAATTCCCGCGGGCATCTGCACCGTCGCAAGCAGCGCGTCGAGTCCTTTGAGACTTGAGGAATCGATGGGGATTCCAATAACCGGCAACGTGGTATTCGCTGCAATCGCCCCGGCGAGATGAGCGGCGGCGCCGGCGCCACAGATGATCACCTGCAAGCCGCGCTGCTCGGCAGTGGCCGCATATTCGGCGGCTTTCTCCGGAGTTCGATGGGCTGACATGATTCGGGTCTCGTAAGAAACGCCAAAGCTGTCGAGTCGCTTCTCAGCCTCGCGCATCACTTCGAGATCTGAATCGCTGCCCATCAGAATGCCTACTTGAGCGGTTTTTTCTGCCACGGTTCCTCCCCAGCTAACTCTGCGATTGCCGTCCAGATTTTTCGTTGAAACTCCAGACGCTGGAATCCAAAACGCTAGTTTAGGGCTCTTCGAGCGATATCCTTTCGATAGTGCATGCCATCCCAGGAAATCTGCCGGACTGCCCAATAAGCTTCTTTGGCTGCTGCGGCAATAGTTTCGCCCTGCGCCGTTATGTTCAGAACGCGTCCGCCGGCAGTGAACCATTGGTCGTCGTTTTTGACTGTGCCGGCATGGAAAACGAAACCTTGTTGCCAGTTTTTTAAGCGCTCCAGTCCGTGGATCTCCTTATTTTTGTCGTACGCTCCGGGATAACCTTGGGCGGTCAGCACCACACAAACTGCGGCATTGTCGTGCCACTGCGGGCTGATCTGGTCCAAACGGCCATCCACAGCGGCTTGGAGCAACGGAATCAGATCGCTTTTCAGGCGCATCATAATCGGCTGGCATTCCGGGTCGCCGAAGCGCGCGTTGAACTCCAAGACTTTGGGACCGTCCTTGGTAATCATAAGACCGACGTAGATTACACCGCGGTAACGAATTTGCTTTTGTTTGAGCCCGGCAAGCAGCGGTGTCAGAATCTCGCGGAGAATTTTTTCGTGCATTGACGCGGTGACAACCGGGGCGGGCGAATAGGCGCCCATGCCTCCGGTATTGGGGCCGAGATCATTATCAAAGATGCGCTTGTGGTCCTGAGATGAGGCCAGCGGCAAAACGTGCTCGCCGTCACTCAGGACCATGAAAGATACTTCCTCGCCATCGAGGAATTCCTCGATGATGACTTTATTCCCCGCGCTGCCAAATGTTCTCCGTACCAGTATATCGTCGAGCGCCCATTCAGCTTCAGCGCGTTCTTGGCAAATGATCACGCCTTTTCCTCCGGCCAAACCGTCGGCTTTGATGACATAGGGCGGTTTTTGTTGCGCCACATAGCGCTTCGCTGCGCCTGAGTCGATGAAGGTTTGAGACGAGGCGGTAGGAATTTTATTTTCCGCGAGAATTTTCTTGGCGAAAACCTTGCTCCCTTCGAGCTGCGCGGCGGCTTTACTCGGTCCGAAAATTTTCAGCCCGCCTGCGTCAAACCGATCGGCGATACCGAGAATGAGCGGCAACTCCGGACCCGCCACGGTGAGATCGATTTTTTCTTTACTGGCGAAAGCAGCAAGGTCTTCGATTTGCTCGGCGCCGAGCGGAATGATTTCGGCCAACTCGCCGATCGCTGCGCTGCCGGGCGCGCAATAGACACGAGTCACGAGAGGGCTCTGGCGAATCTTCCAAACCAACGCATGCTCGCGACCGCCGCTGCCGATGACCAGGACTTTCATATACCGTGGAAAATCTAGAATCGATGATAGAGCATCGCGATCGATCCTCCATCTTCGATCTTCAGCGAATTAGTGCCGAAAGTGCCGCATGCCCGTGAAAATCATGGCGACACCGTGCTCGTTCGCGGCGTTGATCACTTCATCGTCTTTGATCGATCCGCCTGGCTGGATCACCGATTTGGCGCCGGCATTGGCCGCTTCGTCCAATCCATCGCGGAAAGGATAGAAAGCGTCGGAGGCTACAGCGGAGCCCTTGAGGTCCAATCCATGCGTGGCGGCGCGCATCACCGCGATTTTCGTGGAATCGATTCGGCTCATCTGGCCAGCGCCGACGCCGAGGACTTGGTCCGGTGATGCAAAGACAATCGTGTTCGATTTGACATGGCGGCAAACACGCCAGGCAAAATCCAGCGCTTGATACTCTTCTTCCGTGGGTTTTCGTTTCGTGACAACTTTGCATGAGCGCACGTCGACCTTGCCGGTGTCCCAATCTTGGACTAACAAGCCGCCGCGCACCCGGCGCAGATCGTAACCGCCGGTCTGCGGCTGGCCTATGTCGAGCTCGAGCAAACGGATGTTGAGCAGGCGTTTTGCCGACGAGAGCACGGCCTTGGCTTCCGCCATGAAACTCGGGGCGATGACAATCTCGAGAAAAATATCTTTTAATTCCTTCGCCGTTTCCTCATCGACGGGACGGTTGAACGCGATCACGCCGCCAAAGATCGAAACCGGATCGCAGGCTTTCGCTTTACGAAACGAATCCGCTAACGATTGCTTCGACAACGCCACGCCACAGGGATTGTTGTGTTTGATAGCGACAGTGGCGATGTCGGAAAATTCCAAAACTGTGCTGAGCGCCGCATCGGCGTCGAGAATGTTGTTGAAGGAAAGCTCTTTGCCCTGAATCTGATGTGCGCGCGCGATGCTTGGGCCGTTTTCGCCCTGAGTTTCGTAGAATGCCGCACTTTGGTGCGGGTTCTCGCCGTAGCGCATGTCCTGGATTTTCGCGACCTGAATGGTGAAGCTTTTACCCCAGCGCTGCGGTTTTTTCTCGTCATTGAGGGAGGAAAAATAGTTTGCAATCGCTCCATCGTATCGGGCGGTGTGCTGGAAGGCTTTACGGAACAATCGAAAACGCGTTGTCGAAGACAGCGAGCGATCGTTTTCCCGTAACTCAGCGAGAATCGAATCGTAGTCCGCCGGGTCCACAACGACGCCGACATACTGATGGTTCTTCGCCGCGGCGCGTACCATGCTTGGCCCGCCGATATCGATATTCTCGACAACTTCTTCGAAGGGGGCGCCGCGCGCGACGGTCGCCTCGAAGGGATAAAGATTGACCACTACGAGATCGATCGGCAGAATGTTGTGCTCTTTCATTTTCGCTACGTGCGCCGAATTGTCACGCAGCGCCAAAATCCCGCCGTGAATTTTTGGATGAAGTGTTTTGACCCGGCCGTCCATCATCTCGGGAAAGCCGGTAAGCTCGGCAACGTCTTTGACGGGAATTTTATTGTCGCGTAACAGAGACGCCGTGCCGCCCGTGGACACGAGCTCGATGTTCAATTCTGCAAGAACACGACAAAACTCGACGATGCCCTTCTTGTCAGAAACACTGATCAGGGCCCTTTCGATCCTGCCCACAACGGGGATCCTCCTAGAAATTGTAGTGAATGCGAGGAACGCGAGCGCCGATGGAAGTGAGAATCTCGTAGGAGATTGTGTTGGCCCAGGCGGCGATCTCGTCTGCGCTGATTTCCGCGGCGCCTTGACGACCAAGGAGCACAACCTCATCTCCCTGTCGTACATTTCGTATATCGGTAACATCAATCATAGTCAAATCCATACAGACTCTGCCGGCGATGGGAGCGCGTTGGCCGCACACGAGAACTTCGCCGCGATTGGAAAGCAAACGCGGATAACCATCGGCATAACCGATAGGTAAGGTCGCGATCAGACTTTCGCGCTCAGTGACAAAGGTCTGTCCGTAGCTGACGCTCGTTCCTGACGGAACATTCTTGAGCTGAAGAATTTTGGTTTTCCATGAGAGCGCGGGCTTCAAATGCATTTGCTCTTTCATGTTAGACGACGGATAAACACCGTAAAGTATCAGTCCCGGACGCACCATGTCGAAGTAAGCGGCAGGCAAAGTAATCGTGGCTGCGCTGTTTGCTAAATGCACCAGATCCGGGATGACGCTGGCTGAACGGAGTTGGCCGAGGACGCGCTGGAAAATCTCTAATTGTTTTTGGGTGTAGTCTCCGTGGACGCTTTCAGCCTGCGAGAAATGCGAAAACAAACCTTCGATCCGCAGCGATTTCGTCTGCTTGATAGAGACGATCCATTGATCTGCTTCGGCAGCAAGAAAACCGAGCCGGCCCATGCCGGTATCGATTTTTAAATGAACCCCGAGCTGTACGTGGCGCCGCGACGATTCGCGATCAAGTGCCTTCAAACTCAATGAATCGTGAACCACCGGCGTCAGCTTGTGCTGGACAAACGTGTCAAGCTGATCTGGAAAAACGCCGGCCAAAACGAGCAGCAGCGCTTGAATGCCAGCTTGTCGAAGTTGCACCGCCTCCTCTAGGGTCGCGACGCCGAACGCATCCGCGCCGGCCCCAACGAGGGTCTGAGAGATCTCTGCCGCGCCATGGCCGTAGCCGTTGGCTTTCACCATGCAGAGAATCTTGATCCGGGAACCGACCTTGTCCCGAATCTGGCGCAAGTTAGAGCGCAACGCTTCGTGGTCAATTGCACAAATGGTAGGACGTCCGGGAGGAAAAACAGGTTCCATCAAAACACTGCCGGTCTTACGAGACTTTCGACCCGGCAGCCACCGATTTTTCAGGTGTCAGGATAACGACGCGGCCATCATCCGACGCTGCGAGGAGCATTCCTTGACTGTCGAGTCCGCGCAGCTTTGCGGTCTCAAGGTTCGCGACCACGACGATCTGCTTCCCGAGGAGATCTTCCGGCGCGTACTGGCCTCTGATTCCCGCGCAAATCTGCCGCTGCTCATCGCCAAGATCTACTTGCAGCACCAACAATTTGTCGGCGTTGGGATGCGGCTCTGCGGATTTAATGGTGGCAACTCTGAGTTCGACTTTGCGAAAGTCTTCGATGGAGATCATTGAAACCTTGGAATAAGAAGCAATCATAGCAAAAATATCAGAACCGGCGAATTAAAAAAAGCGAACAACGTCTTTGACTTCCTCAAGGGCTTCGTATTATCAGTAATCATTACTATTAAGGAGGAGAATTTATGGCAAAAAGCTTGGCGGGCACAAAGAGTCACGAAAACCTGAAGCATGCCTTCGCGGGCGAGTCTCAGGCGAATCGACGTTATCTATATTTTGCACGGGTTGCGGATATCGAAGGCTATCCCGATGTGGGTGGTCTTTTCCGCGACACGTCGGAAGCTGAAACCGGCCACGCCTTTGGGCATCTCGACTTTCTGAAAGAAGTGGGGGATCCCTGTACGGGAGTGGCGATCGGTAATACGGCGAAAAATCTCAAGTCAGCGGTCGAAGGCGAAACCTACGAGTATACTGAAATGTATCCGGGGTTCGCTAAAACAGCGCGCGATGAAGGACTGCCGGAACTGGCTGAATGGTTTGAAACTCTAGCCAAGGCGGAGAAATCACACGCCGGCAGGTTCAGCAAAGGCCTCGATACGCTGGGCAGTTGAGGAGAACTGATTCGATCGGCGGGAGGGCGGCGGATTGCCGCCTCCCGCGCGTCGAGAATGGTTGAAAAGACGTTTACGGATTGAAACACTGTTTAGTCAGAACTATGAAAAAAGTTGTGCTCGACGATATTTTGGGATTTCGTGCCTACGAGACGGTTCGCGACAATTTTCGCAAAGACATCATCGAGAAGAAAAAAAGGCGGCGGCTCGCGGTCGGCGATAAGGTGTCGCTGGTTTTCGAAAATCGCGACACCGTGGTTTTTCAAATTCAGGAGATGTTGCGCGCGGAAAGAATCACCGACCTTGACAAGATCCGCGAGGAAATCGCCGTTTACAACGAACTCATTCCGAACCCCGGGGAGCTCAGCGCAACGCTGTTTTTGGAGATCGAAGATCAAAGTCATATGCGCGATGACCTGCTCAAATTTCTCGGCATTGACGAATGTTTGTCCTTGAGAGTCGGCAGCCGTTCGCTGCCGGGGCGATTCGAATCGGGGCGCAGTAAAGAAGACAAAATCAGCGCCGTCCAGTATGTGCGTTTTTGCTTCGATGAGGAGGCGCGCCGGGCTTTTATTGCTGGCGAACGGGCCGAGTTGATTATCGAGCATCCCAATTATCAAGCGCGAGCAGTTCTTGCTCCTGAAGCGCAGCAATCACTGGCCGAAGACCTAGCTCTATAACATGGTCAAAACCAGAAAACAGGCGCGAACCACCAAGCAGCTCGGCACGATCTGGGAGATGATCAAGAATGACAAATCCCACCCCACCGCGGACCAAATTTATGACCGCGTGCGAAAAAAACTACCGAGCATCAGTCTCGGCACAGTTTACCGGAACTTGCAGAAGTTAGTTGCGGATCAGAAGGTGCAGGTCCTGATGCGCGGCCGGTCGCAGCATTTCGACCCGCTGGTCGAGAAGCATCAACATTTTATTTGCGAAATATGCGATCGGGTCTACGATGTCGTGCTCCAGAATCAAAGAGAAATCCAACCTGTCAAGCTGCCCCACGAAGGGTTCAGAGTGACCTCGCATCAACTCGCTTTTTACGGGATCTGCAGGCATT
>DATIEH010000368.1:0-3840 GCA_035455905.1 Binatia bacterium
TGATGCCGCTTAGCGAGAGGCTCGAAGCTGCGATCGCTGCGCTTCGCGAAGTTTCGCGTGGGGTGCCGACGCCGGTCGTCGTCGTGGCGGACTCGATCGGGGCCGCGGACTCGGCCTTACCCCTTTCGAGGAAAGTCACGAGCTATATGCCCGACACAAAGATTGTTCTCAAGGGCTTGGCTGTTGGCACGACCTTGACCTCCGGCGCGAGCGGTGGGGATCGAGACTGGCGGACTAGTGTTGAGGACTTGCCGTATGCCTATGTCATTCCGCCACATGGCTACGTGGGAGTTATGACGCCTGTCGCAGAGTTACGCGACATCGACGGACACGCGCTTACGCGCACCCCTGTGCAATTTACGTGGGCCGCGGTGGATGGCTCGTCCACTATTGAAAAGAAAGAGCCCGCAGAAAACGAGCCGCCTGTCACTGCAGTCGCCCGCGCCGCCGATGCCGGAAATCAGCAATTGTTTGGCCAATTCGTCGAGCAAAAAGAAAAGGTTGTGCTTCCGAAACCCAGGCCGATCAAACACGCATCTTTGGGCGGAAAGGCAAGCAAGCCTAAAAAGCAAATAGCAACGGCGCATGGATACAAAGAGCGCATGCCGCGACGCGATCTCGGCGCAGATACTCGCTGGGCGTCAAATGAATTGCCACCTCACAGTTCGTTTTTGGAGCCTGATCCCAGGCGGGACCGACGAGCAATTGTGGACGGGATTTTCCGAAGCCTCTTTTATGGCGGCGATGCCAACGAATGCGGGCCCGCAACGCTGAAACGTGGCACACAGAAAAAATCGGGAGATGATTGCGACTGGAGCCGATGATCGGCTTCGATGGGTAAATACCATGCGGATACCCGAAGGTATCGACGCTGTCGGCGTCAATGTTGATGAGCGCAATACCAAATTTCGTTCTTTTTAAGTCTTTGCGCCATTCCTTCGTAGATCAACTATTTCTCCGCTTGGTACGGTTCTACCGATGTCTATTGGAAGATTAGTGCAAATATTACCTCGGTAACTTTCAGCATCTGTCGCTACAACGGCAACATAATTTCCGAGTGGTATTGCGTAGGGGGACGCCGATGAGCAATCCCAGCAGTGATGAAAAGTTTTCCCACCGTGACGAGGATCTTGAGCACAAGCGTTATGCGCCAAGATGGGTACGCGAGCAGCGGCCGATGGCTCAACAACAGCAGCCGTTTGTCGACTCGGCATCCATGGCTCCGAATCGCACGCATCAAGACTGGCCGCCGATCTCGGATTTCAATTCCGGCCCGCAAAGTGTCCCCGAGCCGCCTGTGAGACTAGAGGAAGGATCGAGCGGATTGGTCGGACGCATTGCGCTCTTTGTCACGTTTGCGGCTACCGTTGCGCTTTTGATCATTTTTGCAAAACCACTATCGCAATTGGCGATCGGGTTATTTGAGGCATATTCCGGGAGCGGACAAGCAACAAGAACCAACCGGCTTGCAGCAAACACTACTGTTGTTCCCGAGCATCCTTCGCCCTCTGCAGATCGAGCGCCCGCTCCCGTGAGTACAATGGCAGTTGCAGCTGCGGGGAGTGTTCCCGTTGCGCAGCCGCAGCAATACGCCCCCGCACAGCAGCCGGCGCAGCCGGTCCTGCCTCAGCAATCCATCTCACAAATGCAACAGGCCGCGCTTCCGGCTCCCGCGCAGCCTCTCGCACCGGAATCTGGGGCCCCGAAAAATTTCTTTCGTGGGGTGACCGACAACGAAATCCGTTTCGGTATTTCAGCGCCGTTCAGCGGCGCAGCCAAAGAGCTCGGACAAAACATGAGGCTAGGCATCGAAATTGCATTCAGTGCTGCGAACGCTGCTGGTGGAGTTTTCGGACGGCGGCTCAGGCTTGTTGCAGCTGATGACGGCTATGAGACTTCTCGAGCGGCCATAACGATGAAGCATCTCTATGAGAAAGAGCAGGTTTTTGGAGTGATTGGCAACGTGGGCACTCCCACGGCTGTCGTCGCGCTGCCCTATGCGCTTGAGCGGAAAATGCTGTTCTTCGGTGCTTTCACCGGAGCCGGCTTGCTGAGAAACGACCCGCCGGACCGGTATGTCTTCAACTATCGTGCGAGCTACGCCGAAGAAACGAGTGCCACGGTCCATTATTTGGTGAGGGTCAGGCACCTCAGGCCCAATCAGATCGCGGTATTTGCGCAGCAGGACGCGTATGGAGATTCTGGCTTTGCCGGTGTCGCCAAGGCCATTCGCGCGCTCGGGGGCGACGACAACGCAATCTTGCGTCTCAACTATCAGCGGAACACTGTGGACGTCGACGAGGCCGTTGAGCAGCTCAAGAAAAATCGCATTCCGATCAGAGCGGTGATCATGGTGCCGACTTATCGCGCGGCGGCGAAATTCATTGAAAAGACGCGCGACCTCTATCCCGGCATGATCTACACAAGCGTGTCTTTCGTTGGCAGCACAGCTCTCGCGAATGAGTTGATGCTTCTGGGCAAAAGATTTGCATCCGGTGTCATCGTGACGCAGGTCGTGCCCGCAGTCGAGGGTCACTCTTCGCTCGTGCTCGAGTACAAGTCGGCACTTGCGAAGTACTTTCCTGGCGAACAGCCGGACTATGTCTCGCTCGAGGGCTATGTTGTGGGCAAGCTCATGATAGAGGCCTTGAAACGCAACGGCCCCCAACTCGATACCGAAAGATTGGTGGCCACGCTTGAGGGTATCCGCAACATCGACATTGGTCTGGGGACGCAAGTCAACTTCGGACAATCCGAACATCAAGGCGTGCACAAGGTTTGGGGCACTCAACTCGACGAGAACGGTCGATACCAACCCATCGACCTGCAATAAAGGGAGTATTTGCGCGCTGACGCTTGCGGGCGAGCTTCGCTTCGCCTGCTCACGATTGGTGGCGTAGCATCATTGTGAACCGATGGTGGCTGCTCGCGCACCTGAGCTACTCTGCCGGACGCATTCGCTTAAAGTTGAGGTTGTAAGGGTTAAAAACTTTCGGAACCCCGTACCTCAATTCACCACGCGCACTGACCTAAGCTTTGGGGGATGAACTCCGAAGACGACGGGAGAATGCTGATGGGAAATCTGCTGTCACTCGTAATGACAATCTATTTTGTCGCGATCATTCTCGCAGTGTACCATCTGCAGCAAAAAGAACTTGATCGGATACAGCAGCAAATCGACGAAAACAATCGTCTTTTCGATGAGATGCAGCGGCGCCTTTACGTCGAGTCGACATAGTCTAGAGGTCCACGCATCGTCATTTTTCGACGCTCATAATTTCATGCCGCGGACGGACGGGGAAAATGCCAGTTGCTGCGCAGCGATATCAGTTTCACGATGTGAGCGGCAGGACCCTCCATTCAGAAAGGGTGCGTAAAGCGTACGAAGCTTAAGCCGCGTTTGACCTTGTCAAGCGCGGTTGTGGTCGGTGCTCTCGGCGGGATTGCCGATTGGATGTCACCGCCGCCGCCGTCATCACCATTGGCAAACAAGAATGTGTCAATGTTTTCGATCGGACGCGGGAAGTATTTTAGAACCGCCTGCTCCAATAATTTGCAAATTTCTTCCGCATCAGCTGATCGCGCAGAATTTGTTTTCACCGGCTTTCTCCTCCATGCCAATGGTGGCGATGACGCGGAGGGGAATGAATGAGACGCCGCAAGACGCAAGCGAACTCATTACGTCATTTCAAAGGGGGTGACGTATCCACGCCATCGCCGCGTCTGTTATGACTGAGTCGACACAAACAAGTGCAGTACCGCTACACCGAGAAAATCATTTTTGCGCTCGCGTTGGCGGAGTTCAAGCTGCGGCGTTAGAGCAGGGCATCACCGCGAGAG
>DATIEH010000369.1:0-4725 GCA_035455905.1 Binatia bacterium
CAACGGTTGATGGCGCGCCGATAAAGTGCGCCGTGGTACCCGCAAAAAGCGCTCCGATCGGCATAAAACCGCGATCGAGCATGTAAAGACTCATGACGCGGCCGCGGAGCTCATCGGGGACGAGCAACTGCAGGATCGTGGCCGTGCTGGCGAGAAAAAACATTTGAAACGCTCCGGCTATGACCAGAGTCACGAGCGCCAGCGAGAAGACCCGGACTTGAGAAAAGAGAATTAGAAAAAGACCGAGAATCACAATGCTGCCCACCAAGAACACTCCTTGACGCTTCAATCGATTGGACAACGAAGCAAGCGTGAGCACGGCGATCACCGCGCCAACGCCGGGCGCTGCCATCAACATGCCGAGCCCGTCGGGTCCAACCTTCAGCACATCTTTCTGGAACACGGGCATCAACGTCTGGTAGGGCACAGCAAAAACCCGTGGCACATAAGCGAGCGTGAGGAGCGCGAGTATTGCCGGAGTCGACCAGATATAAGCGAAACCTTCCTTGAGATTTGCGATTGCCGATGAGTGGCGCGCCTCGCTCGATGTTTTTGGAATGTGCATTAAATAGATCATTACGAGCACGCCGGTGTAAGCGATGCTTTGCACGAAGAAATTTCCCGCGGCCCCGAAAAGCGCAATCAGCGCGCCTCCCAATGCCGGACCGATGACTTTCATGAGATTGAAGCCGCCGGAATTGAGCGCAATGGCGTTCACCAGATCTTCTTTGGGAACGACGCTCGGAATCATGCTCTGACGCACCGGTTCGGTGAACGACCATGCGACGCCGGTGATCAAGGTGAAAATAAAAATATGCGCCACATGGAGGTAAGGCGACGCGACCAACGCGGCCATTGCAAGGGCGGTGATAATCAAGATCCATTGCGTTCTGAGCAATAGCTTGCGGCGATCCATGCGATCGGCTGCTACGCCGGCCATTGGTCCGGTGACCAGAAACGGCACGGCGCGCAAGCCATTGAGCGCGCCGAGCAGCATCGAATTACCGGTCAAGTCGTAGAGCAGCCAACCGAGGGTCACCTGCTGGACCCATTGACCAGCGCTCATCATCAGGGTGCCTGACCAGAGATAACGATAATCGAGGTGGCGAAGAGAGGAAAAAGTATGAAAACGAGCACGCTGGGACTGGGGCTCGATCGCCGGTGTTTCGATCGAGCGAGATAGTTCTTCTTCCAAAAGCTTAGGTTCCTGTAAGTGCGGTCGCGAGGTTGACGCGATTCTAGCAAGACTCGGACACGCTTACCACGAAGCGCGAACAAACAGGCGTTGAAGAACGCCTGGTAAAAAGGGGAGGTCAAGCACGCTCACCCGCGCTCTGTCTTTTTTGAGCAAAGGAATAAGCATCATAACCTTCATGAATCAGTTCGATCGTCTGATCCTTTGCCGGATCGAAGTTTACGCCGATCGGGTCCTGGCCATTCTCGACGGCGCTGATTTGCTCGTGCAGAAGCTTACGAAACATAATGACGCCGCGGTCGGCTTCGCCGAGATGTTCGTCAGTGCGATCAGCAATCGGGCCTTGAGTCTCCCAAGCCATGTGATCTTGGCTGGCAAAATGACTCAAATGAAATTCGCCGGTGTCGTCTTTGGTGGCAATGAATTCCATCGGCGGATCTTCCGGTTGTTCCGCAACACTGCCGTCGTTGGTTGGACTGAAACGAAACTGAAAAACCTGCGTGTTGGCGTCATCGATGGGAGTGCGAAAATGCATGGCGTATCCGGTGCGCACCGGAACGAAGAGAATGTTCGGGAAGATGAGCGGATGCGGTGCCTCGAGAGGTACGTTATCGCCGGCAAAAATTCGTTGTTTCTGGATTCCCGCCCAATTGGGCTGCACAACCAGCTCAAATTCGATTTTGTTCAGCTGCTGATAGTGAAACGGCACGTAATCCTTGCTGCCCTTGAGTTTGAGCGTGTGCGAGTGGAGATAGTATGTATGTGTCGGATCGACCGAGTTCTCCATGGCCTGAAGCCAATTGCAGCGCAGCACCTCGCAGACATCGATCTGCTTGACGCCGTCGGATCGCACTAACAAGTCCCATTTGGGCAGGAGCGGTTTTTTCTCCGGCGGCCCCAGATACGCGAACAATAAGCCGGCGAGTTTTTCGACGGGATAAGCCGTGTGGCGGATTTTCTCTCGAAAACCGCTTTCAGGATTCTCAAAGGGCTGTTCGACGCATTTGCCGCAGGCGTCATATTTCCAACCGTGATACGCGCAGCGAATGCCGTCAGCTTCGACAAAACCATAGTAAAGCGATGCGCCGCGATGGGAACAGCGCTCGCGGACAAGACCATAGCCGCCGTTCTGGTTACGATAGAGCAACAGGTCTTCGCCAAGTACGCGCACTCGTTTTTTTGGTTTTTCTTCCGTGAGCTCGACCGCCGCAGCGATCGGGTGCCAATAACGCCTGAGCAGTTGGCCGGCCGGTGTTCCCGGCCCGATCCGGGTCAAAAAACTATTTTCTTCCTGAGTGAGCATGGGTCGCTCCTTGCGGAAATGTCGACGAGCTTCGCCGGATTAAATGAATTTTACAGTAATCGAACTTCCGGCAAAGTGTCAACGAAGGGCGCATCGTACAAGCGGCGATAGAAAGATAGCGTCAAGCTATTTTGCATCGTGGAAAATGATTCCCAACGTGTAGCGCTCGCCTGAATGAACGGTGCTGACGCCGTGGCGGAGGGTCGCGCGGTAGTAGCCTCGTACCCCGCGAACCGGGCGATGGTGGACGGAAAACACGATCGCGTCGCCGCGATCGGGGTCGAGCGCTTCGACGCGGGACTGCTGGCGCGGGCGTTGCTCGCACAAAATAAATTCGCCGCCGTCAAAATGCTTGCCACGCTGACTTAGAAAAAAAGTAAGCTGAAACGGGAAAACGGTTTCGCCGTAGAGATCTTGATGCAAACAGTTGAAATCGCCGGCGCCATATTTCAAAAGCAGCGGCGTCGGCCGCTTTTGGCCGGCGTGATGGCACTGCTCGAGGAAGTCCGAATGCCGTTCCGGGTAGCGAATATTGGCGCCGAGCCGTTCGGCCCATTGATTCGCGAGCGGAGCCAGCTCGGGATAGATCGAATCCCTGAGTTGCTGAACGACCTTGGGGAGCGGATAGGCGAAATATTTATATTCGCCCCGGCCGAAAGCATAGCGCGCCATTTCGATGCGCGAGCGAAAGCGGCGCTCGTCGGCGTAGTAGCCGGCGATCTCGTCGCAAGTTTCCGGCGAAAGTACGGCCGGGATCAGCGCGAAGCCACGCTCATCGAGCTGCCCGCGCGCGGCCTCCCAGACCGCGCCCTCGCGATTGAGCGCTGAAACTCTCATCGCCCCCGCGTTGATGCCACTGCTTTCGCTTCGAGGGCCAACAGCGCGGCTTTGGTTTCAAGTCCTCCGGCGAACCCGGTGAGCGACCCGTCCGAGCCGATGACTCGATGACACGGCACGATGATCGACAGGGGATTTTTGCCGTTGGCGAGGCCTACGGCGCGAGACCCAGCGGCCGAGCCGAGCGCCTTGGCGAGCTCGAGGTAGCTCCGGGTCTGGCCGAAAGGTATTCTTCTCAAGGCGTGCCAAACTTTCTTTTGGAACTCAGTGCCGCGCGGCTCGATGGGGAGGTCGAACGCGGTTCTTGCGCCGGTGAAATATTCGGTCAGTTGGCGCTCCGTCTCGATCAGGATCGGATGATCAGGCGCGAGCATCGGCGCTTCGAGCTTCACGCGATCAGGCCGTTCTCGCTCCCAGAGGACCGCGACGAGCGCGTGCGCGCTGGCGATCAGTTTGAGCTTGCCGACTGGGGATTTTATTTCTCTATAAAATAAGCTCATGCTTGCGGCTCCTTTCTTTGTTTTGGAAAGCGTTTGCGCGAATGCTTTCCAGAGATACATCGCGGCGTAGGACCGCCAAGGTTTTACCGGTGTCAAATCCAGCTCGGGATGAAGCGCGAGCACGCGCTTCAGAATCAAATCCGTTCGAGGAAAGGCATCGGTATCGCCGACGGCGCGCAGGCTGATGTATTCAGCCGACCATGCCCCGATCCCTTTGGTGTCGAGCAGGGCTTGGCGTAACGCGGCGGGCTCTTGCTGATCGCAAAGGGAAAGATCGCCCTTTAATATGCGCCAGCTGAAATCGCGAATCGCCGCGCGGCGCGCCTGCGTGGTCTTGACCCCGTTTAGCTCGGCTTCGGCGAGAATCTGGGGCGTAGGAAACAGACGTCCGTTTTCTCTCGAGAAAGGATTGATGATCTTCTCGCCATAATTCTGCACGAGCTGGTCGATCAAGGCGCTGCGCTGTCCGGCTGACACCAATTGGCCCAGGATCGTGCAGATCGCGGTCTCAAAAGGATCCCAGCCGCGCGGTAATCTCAATCCTGGGAAACGCGCGCAGAGTCTTGCCAAGAGCGGCACGTGCGCAAAGCTCGCCGCGATTAACGAGGGATCGCAGTCGAGATCGAACATTTTCCGCACGCGGGTTTTTACTTCTGTCAGGATGCAGGGCTTGTCGGGCGAGACCCCGATTCTCAAACAATTGTTTCCGGCTTCAACTCGGACAAATCCCAACGTCCCTTTGATGCGAAATGGTCTCTCGAAATAATTTTCGGTGACACGCTCGATCCCCGTGATCGAGTGCGACTGATAGAAGCGCAGGATGCTCTGCCAGTCGTAAGGCGGCCGGTAGGGCAGATCGAGCTCGGCATAGTTTTGCTTATGGATCTTTG
>DATIEH010000370.1:0-3286 GCA_035455905.1 Binatia bacterium
TACCCGGGTCGAAAAACGCTTTGATAAGTGGCGTCCCAAAGTCGGCTCGATGGATTAGCCGAAAACTTCTGATGTGAAGTCTCAAGGGCCCGATGAACTCGGGCCCTTTTTTTACGCGTCAATTCCGATACCGCCTCTTGCCCTTTCGTGCCTGCCGACTTACATTCAAACGAAATTCGCCGGAGGAACTGATGACAGAGTCTGTGCGTAAGGAATTTCCTAAGCTTGTCACTCTAGTATCATTGCTTTTGGTTGTTTCCGGCTGCGGCTACAACCAGCTTCAAGGATTGGACGAAGAAGTAAAAGGCGCGTGGGCCGAAGTGCAGAATCAGTATCAGCGGCGGGCGGATCTCGTGCCCAACCTGGTCGCCACCGTCAAAGGCGCAGCGAAGTTCGAGCAAGATACTCTGCAGCAGGTCATTCAAGCCCGTGCCGCCGCCACCTCGGTGAAAGTGGATACGAGCGTGCTGGACAATCCGGAGGCCTTCAGAAAGTTCGAACAAGCTCAGAACCAGTTGTCCGGAGCCCTTTCGCGCTTGCTTGTGGTTGTGGAAAAATATCCTGACCTCAAAGCCAATCAGAATTTTCAAAGTCTTCAGGCTCAACTCGAAGGCACTGAGAATCGGATTGCGGTAGCGCGCAAGCGGTATATCGAGCGCGTTGCGGAATACAATAAAGCGGTGCGCTATTTTCCAACGAATCTGACTGCCAAGTGGCTTTTGGGGCTTCAAGTCCGACCGACGTTTGCTGCCGAAGAGTCCTCGCAAAAACCGCCCGAGGTAAAGTTCTAGCCCGTTGGGAGATACTTGATCGATTTGCTTCTCCACGATGCTCGTGCGACACGGCGTGGAACAGGAGCCGACCCCTGGCGCGCCGGTCTACTGAGCTTCCTGCTTCTATTGATCGCATCATTCCTGGCGCTGGCCATTGAAGTGCCGCCGCTACGCGGCCGGGTAAACGACTACGCCGGCGTCATGAGCCAAGATCAGGTGCGCGCGCTGGAATCTCAACTCGCGCAGTTCGAACAGGAAACGGGCCATCAGATCGCAGTTCTGACGATCCCCACGCTCGATGGCGAAGACATCGAGGGTTTCAGCATCCGCGTCGCGGAGAACTGGAAAATCGGCAAGAAAGGTTTCGACAATGGCGTCATCCTTCTGGTCGCTGTTAAAGACCGCAAGCTCCGGATCGAAGTCGGTTACGGCCTGGAAGGCGTCTTGCCCGATGCCATCGCGGATCGCATAATTCGGGAATACATCGTGCCGCGTTTCCGGGCTCAAGATTACGCGGGCGGAATCATCTCCGGGATCGATGCCGTTCAGAAAGTCATCAAACAAGAGCCGCTCCCTGAATCGGCGCGCAAACCCAATCAAGCTCCGCAGTCAGATTTCAATTCGTTAGCAATGTTCGCCATCGCATTTGTTATTTTTGCACTGATGGCGTTCAGCTCTGGGCGCAGACGCGGCAACCAAATGTGGTCGGGCAGGGGCCGGCGCTATCCGCCCATTTTTTGGGGTGGTGGCGGCTTCGGCGGCGGTGGCGGCTTTGGCGGCGGCGGTTCCGGCGGCGGTTTCAGCGGCGGCGGTGGTGGCTTTGGCGGCGGCGGCGCTTCCGGAAGTTGGTAAATATGACAGCGGACAAATTTTTCAATGATGAGGAAAAGGAGCGTATCCATCAAGCGATTGTCGCCGCGGAATCGAAAACCGCCGGTGAGATCGTCCCGATGATCGTCACTTCCTCCGCCCGGTACACGGAGATTGAGCTCTACGGCTTGATTGCCGGCCTATTTATTGGACTGGTCATCGAATGGCTCTGGAGCGATCCGTGGGGATCGTCTTTTGTGAATCTCTGGCCCATCGTCGGCGCGTGCATTGGTTTTCTCTTGTGCCAGCTGCCCAGCATCAAGCGGCTCGTCACTCCCAAAAATCGCATCCAAGCGGCGGTTCATACGCTAGCGCTTGCGTCCTTTTCCCAGCAAGGCCTCCATTACACCAGGGATCATACCGGGATATTGATTTTGATCTCGTTGCTCGAGCATCGGGTGGAAGTCCTTGCCGACCGAGGAATCAACGCTAAAGTCGACCCGGCGACCTGGCAGGAGATTTCGAACATTGTCGCAGCTGGATTGAAAGCCAATCAAGCGTGCGAAGCCGTCTGTAAAGCCATTCACCGCTGCGGCGAGATTCTCGCGGCCCATTTTCCACGGCAATCGGAAGACCAAAACGAACTGCCCGACCGCCTGGTCACCGGCTAGCGGCGAGTTTCATATTTCGCTATCTTGCGGTCATCAACATTGTTGCAGAGGACAACTGCTATGCGCACTCCGTCAGTAATTTTTCTGCTCTCAATGCTGGTAGTGGAAATTCTGGCTCGATCCGTTCCAGCTGAAGACCGGATCAACTTCGCTTACATTTCGCCGAATGCCGGATCGTCTTCGGTCCTGTGGATCGCGAAAGACGCCGGCATTTTCAAAAAGCACGGTCTTGACGTCAATGTGATCTACATCGAAGGCACGCCCAAGGCGTTGATGTCGCTCTTCGCCGGCGAGCTTCAGGTGGTCGCCGGCACCGGACCGGCCGTGGCAAGCGCGCGGGTGCGCGGCGCCGATGCTTCCATGATCATGGGGTTTGAAGTCTATTTGCCTTACTATCTGATCGCCACGCCAGCGATCAAAAGTGTCGAAGATTTAAAGGGCAAAGTCGGCGCGAACCATTCCGCCGCAACTTCAGCCGATTTTGCCATGCGCTTGGGTCTCAGGAATATCGGTCTCGACCCCGAGCGAGATGTGAATCTTCGGGTGGTCGGCGCCACCAATTTGCGCATGCTCATGATGCAGCAAGGTCAGGCGCAGTTCACGGTCATCAGCACGACGGAGCGTGAAGAGGCGGAAAAATTAGGCTTTAAGGTTTTAGTCGATCTGGCGAGTAAAAAAATCGCCTATCCACACGCCGGCGTTATCACGAGCCAAAAAATACTCAAAGAAAAACACGATGCCATGCTGCGCTTCGGGCGCGCATCCGTCGAAGCGATTCACTACTTCAAAAACAACAAAACCCAGACCATCGCGATCCTGAAGAAATACGCGAAAACTGATCTTAGCACCCTTGACTCGGCGTATGCTTACCTCAAGAACGCGATCCCCGACATGCCGTATCCGACGCTGGAAGGGATGAAAACCATTCTCGCCGAAATGGGCCGCACACGGCCTGAAGTGCTCAGATACGACGCCGCGACCATGGTCGACACGAGCATCGTCAAAGCGATCGACGAGGAGGAATTTCTAAAG
>DATIEH010000371.1:0-17952 GCA_035455905.1 Binatia bacterium
AAAACGGGTGACAAACAGCATCAGCCGGTAACAACTCGAAAACGAAAAAGCCCGGAAATCCGGGCTTCTTCTCACTCGGTATCACTCCTTGTTTTTGCGAGTTTGGCCTCGATGCAGCGGTTCGAATCCGCTCGCCGCCTCCAGATGAGTCCAGAATTCGCCCACGCGCCACTTTATCGCCGCTATCAGCGTCCTAGAAGGCGATCCAACTCGCCACTGGCGTCCAATTCCTGCGCATCATCATAGCCGCCGATCGGCTCGTCATCGATAAAAATCTGCGGCACCGTCATACGCCGCGAAAGCTTCTCCATTTCCGCCCGGAGTTGTGGATCATCGGTGACGTCGATCTCCTCGAACTGCACCGCCTTCCTTTGCAGCAGGGTTTTGGCCGCTCGGCAATAGGGACAATAGCTTGTTGTGTAGATCCGTACCTGAGCCATTGCAAATAGCTCCCCTTTCATCTCTTAATCAAAGCCTTGCTTGAAACCCGTCATTGATTTTGCGAAGAGTGTTGCGTGAAATTAGTCGGCCTAACCGGCGGCATTGCATCAGGCAAAAGCACCGTGGCGAAAATTCTCCAAAGTTTGGGCGCCGCTATTGTCAATGCGGACGATTTGGCCCGCGAAGTGGCCGAACCCGGACACGAGGCGTGGAAAGAAATCGTCGCGTCCTTCGGCGCGGATATTTTGCAAAGCGATCAGACCCTCGATCGTCAAAAACTGCGCACGTTGATCTTCAATCAGCCTGAGGCTAGAAAACGACTGGAATCGATCATTCATCCGCGCGTGCGCGCCCTCGCTGAAGAAAGAATACGGCAGTACGCTGCGGCGGGCTACCCCGTAGTCATTTATGAAGTGCCGCTGCTCTTCGAAGGCAATCTGCAGGAGTGGCTGCGGCCGGTGATCTTGGTCGCCTGCGATGTCGAAACCCAAACTGCTCGTTTACAGAAACGCGATCACCTCACAGCCGCTGACGCTGAGAAGCATATCGCAGCGCAGATGAGCTTGAAAGACAAACGGCGACTCGCCGATTATGTCATCGAAAACAACGGCAGTTTGGAAGATCTCGAACGGCAAACGCGGCAAATCCTCGAAAAACTCAAAGCTACTTGACGCGTTCGAGATACGAGCCATCGGTCGGGTCGACGCGCACTTTATCTCCGACTTGGACAAACGGCGGCACTTGCACCGTCACTCCGGTTTCCAGCTTGGCCGGTTTGTAGGACGCGCTCGCAGTTGCGCCCTTCATCGAAGGCTCCGTGTCGACAACTTCCAGATCCACCGTGGAAGGCGGATTGATTCCTACCGGCCTACCCTCATGAAACTCGATACCGACGATCGAATTCGGCAACAAAAATGACAGCAAATCGCCAATGTCTTCTTTCGTCAACGTAACCTGCTCGTAATTCTCCAGATCCATGAAAGTGTGCAAGTCCCCTTCTGCGTAGAGGTATTGCATCTGGCGATTGTCAAGGATCGCCTGATCGACGCGATCTTCCGAGCGAAACTTGTACTCCGTGCCGATCCCCGTTCGGAGATTTTTCATCTTGGTCTGCATGAAGCCGCGCTTATTTCCAGGGGTCAGATGATGCACGGCAGTTACGCGAAACAGGTCGCCGCTGTGGATGATAATCATTCCGGGCCGAAGTTGGGTCGCTTGAACCATTGACTACCGTCTCTCTTTCAATTGGATTGCCAATTGGTTAGCAGTTTCCCGGCGCCGCTTCAACGTGGCGCAATCTCACGCATACAGCCCGCGCCAAAGCATCGCGCGAGTTACCCGATCGATGCCGATCATCAGCGCCGCGAGCCGCATGTCGACACCATGTTTTTCGCTCATGCGGAGCACCTCATGAAACGATTTGACTAGAATTTCGCGCAGCTTGCTGTTGACCTCAACTTCGTTCCAGAAGAAATTTTGCAGGTCTTGCACCCATTCGAAATAAGAAACCACCACTCCACCAGCGTTCGCCAGGATGTCGGGAATCAGGAATATCCCGTTCTCACGTAGAATCGTATCGGCGTCGGGCGTCGTTGGCCCGTTCGCACCTTCCGCGAGTATACGGCAGTGAATCTTCGCCGCATTGGCTTTTGTGATCTGCATCTCAAGAGCCGCCGGCACCAACACATCGCACTTGAGCTCCAGTAATTCTTCGTTGCTGATCTTGTCGCCGTAGGGACAGCCTTCCAAACTGTGGTTTTTATCGGCAAGCTCCAACAGTTTTTCCACCGGCAATCCTTTCTCATCGACAAAACCACCGGTACGGTCGGAAACGCCAATCACTTTTACGCCGATATTGGCAAGCTCCTTGACGGCCACGGAGCCCACGTTGCCGAAGCCCTGCACCACCGCCGTACACTGGCTCAGATTGATGTTCAGATGCTTGGCGGCTTCAAGAATCATGTATACAACCCCGCGACCGGTCGCCTCGCGCCGCCCGAGAGTGCCACCGATGGCCACGGGCTTCCCCGTCACGATCTCAGGTACCGCATGTCCTTTGTGCTGGGAATAGGTGTCCATGATCCACGCCATCACCTGCTCGCCGGTGCCCATATCCGGCGCCGGAACGTCGACTTCCGGGCCGATCACGTTGATAATTTCTGCAGTGAAGCGGCGGGTCATCGATTGCAGCTCATGGCGCGAGAGCTCCGCCGGATCGCAGGCGATTCCGCCCTTCGCTCCACCCAAGGGCAGACCGACCAGTGAACATTTCCACGTCATCCACATCGCGAGCGCGGAAACTTCACCGAGATTGACCGCGGGGTGATACCGGATGCCGCCTTTGAACGGACCCAAAACATCATTGTGCTGTACCCGATAGCCCGTAAAAACTTTGACTCCGCCGTTATCCATGCGCGTCGGCACGCTGACGATCAGCGCCCGATCCGGACGGCGCAAGCGGCGCGCAACATTCGGATCCACGCCCAGCTTGTCCGCCGCGAGATCGAACTGCTGTATCGCCATTTCGCTGGTCGCACTATGCCATTCGTCAGCCACCATGCTGCCCCTCCGTGTCGGATATCGAGAATACTCGTCCGGATTAGCCCGGCGGCCAACTCATCTGGCGCCCGCCGATCAGATGATAATGCAGATGAAACACGCTTTGCCCCGCATCAGGCCCGGAGTTGACCACCACGCGAAACCCGGTTTCGGCGATGCCGTGCTCACGAGCGAGCCGGCCAGCAACCTGAAAGATCTCGCCGATGAGCCCGGAATCCTCCGGTTCGATATCGAGTACGCCGCCTATGTGCTTACGAGGAATGATCAGAAAATGCACCGGCGCTCGCGCTCGTATGTCCTTGAACGCGACCACCCGGTCGTCCTGATAAACAATGTTCGCTTTGGCTTTGCCGCCGACAATCGCGCAGAACAGACAGTCGCCCATTGCAGTCTCCCCGCGAGGGTCCTCGCATCATTCGAGATATCAGTCGGTGGCGCCCGGCAGACGCGCGTAAATCCGTCCCGCTTTAATCTCGATAGGAACGCTCTGTAATGACAATCCGAAACAGGGCCCCCAGACGCATTCTCCGCTGGGCGGCTCGAAAACAGCGCCATGCGTGGCGCACATCAGGTAGCGAGTATCGGAGCTGAAGAACTGATTGTTGACCCAGTCGAGGGTGATTCCGGTGTGAGGACACCGATTGATGTAAGCGAAGTGATTGCCTTCGAAGTTCACGAGCAACGCCTCGAGATCCCGCTGGCCTCGGCGCAAAGTGAATTTTTTGCTTTTGCCGTGTTCGATCTCGCCCACTAGCGCAATAAATTTTCGCGTTGAGCTCTCTGCTCCCATTCCCTCACCCCTCAATCAGCAAGCTGGCGTAAATCGCCGTCGGGACAGCCGACGAGAACTTCGCCGCCGTCGATCCGCACCGGCAAGCGATACAGCGACTCGCCTTTGCATGGACCATCGATGCACAGTCCGGTGGCAAATTCGTAAAGCGCTCCGTGAGTATAGCAGCGCAAAAACTGCCCGTCCTCGCTGATAAACTGATCGCGAACGAAATCCAGCGGCGTCGGCATGTGGCGGCAGCGATTGACGTAGGCGTGAAAACTACCTCGGTCATTGATCAAAAATCCATCGAGTCGATATTTTTGGCAGATAAGCCAAAATTTTTTTACCGATCCGGGTGAGATATCGTCCACCCGAGCGATGACTCGCCCACCCTGGCGGGTTTCGGCAGCCATCCTGGCCCGATCGCGGCGAAACCACCAGCGCTGAAGCGCCAAACCGATCAGGTAAAGTGTCAAAAAAATCAGCGACAGGTAAACGGTGGCAGCCATCTCTTGGGAAAACCTATTCGGATTCCTTCGCAAGGGTGTCGCGAATGCGTTTCACTTCGTCGGCGCTTTGCCGCCCGGAAATGCCCATTACTTTCATCAGCTCGCTAGTCATTTCAGCCGCCACCTGATCCTGAATACTGCCCTTCCCGTCCGGATCGGCCGCGAGAAACTGCAAAATTTTGTCGCGCGGCACGCCGGTCTGTTCCAGGCCATCGAGAAATTGCCCGAAGCCTACCTTGCCGCGCAATTCTTGGACCCGCGCCAAGAGTTTCTTGCAGTCGGCGCACACCCTGCCAATGAATCCCGAAGAGGCGCCGCAATAAACACACTTACGCATGATAGATTTCCGGATTACGAATCGGCTCTGCTCTGCTTCTTGTCAGCCATCGCCTCGTTCCACAGTCCCTGCAAACCGCCGGTCAAGAAAGGATTCGCGGCGATAACGCCGCGATGGGTCGGCAGCTCTCGGTTAAATATCATTGTGTGACCCTCCCCATCCACCGCAGCGCCACCGGCTTCTTCGACCATGAGCACACCGGCGCAGATGTCCCATTCATGAATATTGCGGAAGGTAATCGTGGCATCGCCGTCCCCCGCGGCGACTTTTGCGAGGCGATTGGCGATACTGCCCACCCGTTTGATACCGCAATGATCGACAAAAATTTGAAACCTTTTCTGTGGCTCCGAGCGGCTGACCAGCAGCAAGGCACCGTCGACCTGCTCCCGCGAAGCGATCCGGATCGGTTGATCGTTCATATAAGCGCCCGCGCCGGAGGCAGCTTTGTAAAACCGCTGTTCGGCCGGATTATGGACGATCGCAATCTGCGGACGACCTTCCACCACAAATGCGATCGAAATGGCAAATTCCGACACCCCTTCAATAAATTCCTTCGTGCCGTCGATGGGATCGACAATCCAGATCCGTGATCGCGCCAAGCGATCTCGGTTGTCTTGATCTTCCTCCGAGAGCCAACCGTCCGTGGGAAAAGCTTTCTGAATTTTCTCCCGAATAATGCGGTTCGCTTCGAGATCTGCCGTGGTTACCGGGTTGTTTTTACTCTTTTCACGAATATCGAATTTCCCTTTAAAAAGGTCCATCACCACGGACCCCGCCTCACGAGCCGCCTTTTCCGCGACCGCCAGTTCTTCTTTGTACTGAGTCACCGTCACACCTTACCCTCAATCTCATTTTATCAGACAACAGCACCAAAGTGGAGACAACTGCCTCGCGCGCAAGCGCGGAACAGGCGGGATTTTTAAGCGTGCAAATCGATGGTATCGGTTTCACGGACGACGATCGCACCGGCAGCGCTCATCTCTTTTATGGCTTGCGTCGAATCGTCCGGATTCAAATTGACTCCGCGAACCGCGTCACCGATCAGCACGACCTGGAATCCTTGCTGGATGCCGTCGAGCACGGTGTGCTTAACGCAATAATCGGTGGCCAATCCACCGACAAAGAGTCGATCGACACCGCGATCGCGCAACAAGACCGCCAACAAAGTTCCAGTGCTGTCCCGGCCTAGAAAGCCGGAGTAGCCGTCTTCGTCGGGTGCCATGCCCGCTGAGACTATGGTGATCTCTGGTGCGAGTCTTAAATCAGGATGAAACTCAGCACCGTGAGTTCCTTGCACGCAATGCACCGGCCAGATACCGCCGTACACTTTGAAATGACTGGTTCTAATCGGATGCCAGTCGCGCGTCGCAAAGATCGGCAGCCCGGCATCCAGAAATCGCTCGATGTATCGGTTCAGCACTGGCACGACTGCATCACCGTTTTGAACGGCGAGCGCGCCGCCCGGGCAGAAATCATTCTGCACATCGACAAGAATCAGGGCATCTCTCCGCGACATCACCTTCGATTATAAACCATGGCAACTTTCTTGCAATTGCAGCTCGTTTGGGTTAGTCAAATTCCTTTCTTAACACAAAAGGAATCTTCCTCGGCTCCGAGTCCATTTTCCAGCTCGGAGTGAAATCATGACGATCAAAGCCGTTTTCTTCGATGCCGCCGGAACCTTGATGCGAACGCGAGCGAGGGTAGGAGAAACTTACGCGCGCATCGCCGCAAAGCATGGCAAGACGGTTTCACCTGCGCACCTCGCGGACCGGTTCCGAGTCTGCTTTGCCGCCGCACCGAGATTGGCGTTTCCCGGCGTGGCTGAAGAGAGTATTTGCGCGCTCGAGCGCGACTGGTGGAAAGATCTGGTCAGTGAAATCTTTCAACCGTGGACACCGTTTGAAAATTTCGAAGATTATTTCATCGAGCTCTTCGAGCATTTTGCTTCATACGAAGCCTGGGTTCTTTATCCCGAAGCATTGGACACACTACTTGAATTAAAACGGCGCGGCTTGATCCTCGATGTCATCTCGAATTTCGATTCACGCCTGATCGGGATTCTTGCTGGTCTAGGCGTGCGGCCACTGTTCGACCATGTTTTTTTATCGAGTCGCGTCGGCTATGCTAAACCGGACGCGCAAATCTTTCGTGCCGCGTTGCGTCAGCACGACTTAAAACCCGCGGAAGCGCTTCACGTCGGCGATAACGAACTCTGTGATTTGCAAGGTGCCGATCAGGCCGGGCTGCGGGCCGTTCTCATTGATCGTGGTAGTGAAGCCAAAGATTTTGGTCCGGAACGAATCGACAATCTGAGAGTGATTCTCCGCCTGCTTGAGGACCGATACCGGGTCGTTTGACTTGATGGAGCGCCTGCGTTAAACGCACCAAGTCGACGAGGTAGCGATGTTATCGAACTGGCAGGAAACAGAGTCGGACGGAAGCGCGATGGGCTTATATATCAGTATGCCCGAGCGCGCGGGTCCGTTTCCAGCGCTCATCGTGATGCAGCACCAGGGCGGCGTCGATGAATTCATCCAGGAAATGACCCGGCGCCTTGCCGGCTCAGGTTACCTGGCCGCCGCACCGGATCTCTACCACCGCGATGGCCCGGACTGCAAAGACGATATGGCCACTCGACGCTCGCGGCTCAGCGACCGACGAATCGTGAATGATCTGAACGCGACTGTGAGCTATTTGCAGAGTCACAGCGCCGCTGATATGAAGCGCATCGGCATCATTGGTTTTTGCATGGGCGGCAGAATCGTTTATTTAGCGGCGGCGGCCATCCCGGCGTTCAAAGCCGCCGTCGCTTATTATCCCGGTAATACGTTTCGTGCCTGGGGGCGAGATCTCCCTTCACCCTTCGAACGCACCGCGGAAATTCATTGCCCATTGCAAGGTCATTTCGGCGCGGACGATGCAAACCCATCCCCGCAGGATGTCGGCAAGCTCGATGCCGAGCTCGCCAAGTTCAATAAGCCCCATGAGTTTTACTCGTACTCCAATGCCGGCCACGCTTTCATGGACAACACCAAACAGAGCTACCGGCGCGATGCGGATGCGGCTTCCTGGCCAAGAACTCTCGGGTTTTTAGCCCGCCACCTTGGCGCATGATTTCTATGGGCCATCAAAGTCGTGGTTTGGCTTGCTCGCGTGAATTTCGACGATTCTCACGGTGATGCATCAGTGGAAAAGCCTGCCGCTAAACTAGACTCCGAGATCCCTGAAGTTGTTAAGCAAGAACGGCTACGAATCTCCAGAGAGCTTCACGATCGCGTCCTGCAATCCCTCGCGACCGTGAAGATGCGCGCCGAAACCTGCCGACAGCAGCTTCTTGGTAATCGCAAGGCTGTCGAAGTCGAGTTACAAAATATCGAAGACAACGTCGACAAAGCCATTACCGAAATCCGCAACTTGCTGACTGAGAATCAAAGTACCGAAGATCTCCAGGCCGGTTCGCTTGAACGCCGTCTCAAACAAGAAATGGAGATTTTTTGCGCCCGCAGCGGCTTCAAGCTCGATTTTTGCTGTTCAATCGATGCCGACAAGCTGCCCCGCGACGTCGAGAAAGAGCTCTACTTCACGCTGCGCGAAGGCATTCTCAACGCGGTGCGCCATTCACGGGCCACGGAACTCCATCTTTCCCTGCAAAAAACTCCCGAGGGCTGCGCGGCGGCCCTGCGCGATAACGGCGTAGGTTACGACCCGACCCGGACCGAGGGAAGCAGCCATTACGGATTGAAGGGAATGCGCGAGCGAGTGAGCAAGGTTGGCGGCGATATTTCGGTCACGACAGCGCCGAATCAAGGCACCGAAATCAACATTACAGTGCCGTTTGAAGCCGAATAGAACTGTTAATACCGACCCGATCCTGCGAAGGTATGGGAAATTAGCTGGTCGCGAGCTCGGTCAAATTATTTCCGGTCAATCGAAACACCGTCCATTCCCGCATCGCAACGGCGCCGAGTTTTTCATAAAACTGGATCGCCGGCTCATTCCAGTCGAGCACCGACCACTCTAATCGGCCGCAGTGCCGCTCCACCGCTATACGGGCAACATAGCGAAATAACGCGCTACCGAAGCCGCGGCGACGAAATGGCTCATCCACATAAAGATCTTCGATGTACATCCCTGGCCGCCCGAGAAACGTCGAGTAATTATGAAAAAAAAGCGCAAAGCAAACCGGCTGTCGCTTGAAGTAGCCGATTGCGACCTCGGCAGTGCGACGTCGGCCGAAGAGCGTCTCGGTTAGACTTTGTTCCGTCGCGCTGACCTCGTGCGAGAGTCGCTCGTAATCAGCAAGTTTTCTGATAAAGCCAAGGATCACCGGCACGTCGGCCTTGGTTGCTGGCTGAATTTGGAAACTTTCCAGTTTCTCGGCGGGTTTCGTCTCGTTCACCGTCAAGCTCACCAGTTCTTCGACGCAGGATCTTGCAGCGCGCCGTCAGACTTATTTCGCCGTACCCTTAAGCGCGCGCCAAACCCGTTCGGGTGTCAACGGTAGCTCTTTGATGCGTACGCCGGTGGCACGATCAATCGCATTACAGACCGAGGGAGCGACCGAGAGAATTCCGCCTTCGGCCATGCCGCGCACGCCAAATGGGCCCGGGCCATCGCCATTCTCCACGAGCACAGTGTGAAACTCTTCCGGTAGCTCATCGAAGGTCGGGACGCGGTAATCCACCAAATTCGAATTCACGAGCTGGCCATTATCATAAACCAGCTGTTCGAAAAAGGTGTGGCCGATTCCCTGCATGGCCGCGCCCTCTTCTTGAGCAATGCAATGTTCGGGATGAATCGCCTTCCCCACGTCCGCGACGGAAGTAAATCTTTTGAGCTTGACCTCGCCGGTTTCACGGTCGATCGCAACCTTCGCGGTCCCCATGCCGACTTCCCAAAAAACCGGAAGCTTATTGTCCGTGATCTCCGGTCCGGCTTCGCCGCGGCCGATCATTTCCCCCCCGGAGCCTTTACCAAAGCGCCGCTCAAATGCTTCGCGGAAGCTCAACCGCGCTTCGCCCGCGATCAACGCGCCATCGACGACCTGAATCTGACTGGCTTTTACGCCGAGTATCTGCGCTCCGATTCTAATGAGCTGCTGCTTCAAATCGCGCGCGGCCTTTTGCACCGCTGTGCCCATCAATGTGGTCGAACGGCTCGATCCCGTGGAGCTATCATAGGGCGTGACCTTCGTGTCAGCGCCGGTGATGCGAAACTGATCCATGGCCAGCGTCAATTCCTCGGCGGCGATCTGGGTCAATGTCGTGCGCACGCCCTGCCCCATCTCGGTGCTTCCCGCCGCAATGTTCAGAATTCCATCGGACTGCATGCGGATCATCGCGACCGACACCGGGGTTGCGCCGGCGTTGGTGATGGCACACGCCATTCCTACCGCGTTGTTTTTCTTAGTGCGCATTTTTTTCCAGCCGCTTGCGCGCACCAACGTTCTAAGACTCGATGACAGATCAGCATCGATGCCTTTCAACCCCGGCCGTAACTCCTGCCCCGGTTTCAGCAAATTTTTCATGCGTAGCTCAGCGGGATCCATACCGAGCCTCTGGGCGAGCATTTCGATCTGCGACTCCCCGGCGTAAATCACCTGGGGCGCGCCAATGGCGCGATACGAGCCTGCCGATCCGGTATTGGTATAAACCTGATAAGCGTTCGTGCGGATATGCGGGATCCAGTACGGACCGAGGACTCGCGTTGCCGAGCGTGCCGTCACCTGCGGCCCGTTATCGTCGTAGCCGCCTGTGTCGAGATAGATCTCCGCTTCGCGCGCCATCAGTGTACCATCCCGCTTCGCCCCGGTTTTGATGCGCACGCGGGCTCCGTGGCGGCGCACCGTCACCATCGATTCACCGACCGAATTACAAATCCGCACCGGCTGTTTCGCCTTACGCGCCAGCGCCACCACGAGCGGCTCGAATTTCGTGTATGACTTGCTGCCGTAGCCGCCGCCTAGATAGTTGATGATTATGCGGACTTTCGCCGGCGGCACTTTGAAAATTTTGGCGATATCGCCACGCACCTGGAAAGGATGCTGCGCCGAAGACCAGACGGTAATTTCGTCATCCATCCCGTAATCCGCGATGACCGAGTGCGGCTCCATGGCGTAGTGATACACCATCGGAAATGTAAAGGTGTCCTCGACCACCTCATCAGAGACAGAGAAACCCTGATCGACATCGCCGCGCAGCACCTTCTCGTGCGTGCCGATGTTGCTGGCCTTGTCTGCGTGAATCAACGGCGCGTCCTTCTTCAGTGCGGCGTCGATACCGACTACCGCAGGAAGTTCCTCATATTCCACCTGAATCAGCGACAACGCTTCTTCTGCCGTTGCCAAATCCAGCGCGGCGATTGCTGCCACGGGTTCGCCAACATAGCGCACTTTATCGGTCGCAATGACCGGCCGTCCGCTATAAATCAAGTTCAGATCGCTGATGTCGGAAGCGGTCAATACCGCAACCACGCCGGGCAGGGCCTCGGCTTGAGTCGCGTCGATCGATACCAGGCGTGCGTGCGGATAAGTGCTGCGGAGGATTTTGCCCTGCAGCATTCCCGGAATCCTTAGATCGCCGACAAATTTCGCCATGCCTGTGACTTTGTCGATGCCATCGACCCGAGGCACGCTATGGCCGACATATTTGAGTTGCCGCTTCGCCATCGATTTCCTGCGCCAAAATTTACGTCGAACCTAACAAAGGAGTTTTCGGACTTCAAGGAACTCGTCATTGTTCGGCGTGCAACGGACCGGAGATTTTTCCGGTTGGAAAAAACACCACGGAGAGGTGAGACACTGAGGGAAAAAAATCTCTATGAACTCTGCGTCTCTGCGGTCAATTCCCTTGGTGGGCTGCGGCCGCTATTGGGAATAATCTGCGAGTTTCGGTATAACTTGCATAATGCGCTTCAGCTCGGAATTGATTCCCGGCACACTCGTACAACGTTACAAGCGCTTTCTCGCTGATGTTCGACTGAGCACCGGCGAGATCGTCACCGCACATTGCACGAATACCGGCAGCATGCAGGGCTGCAACGAACCCGGCAGCGCCGTTTATCTCTCGCGCAGTGAAAGCAAAGGCCGCAAGCTTGCCTATACCTGGGAGATGATCGAAATTCAGCGTAATTGGGTTGGAATCAACACCTTTCATCCGAACCGTCTCGCCGCCGAAGCGATTGAAGCCAACGTCATCAAAGAACTTCATGGCTACAAAACTGTTCGCCACGAAGTGAATGTCGGGTCGCATACTCGGCTCGATCTCTGTTTGGAAAGACCCGATGGCCGCTGCTTCGTCGAGGTAAAAAACGTCACGCTCTGTCTTGGTGGCGCCGCCGCCTTCCCGGATGCGGTGAGCGAGCGCGCCACGAAACACCTGCGTGCGCTGATGCGGCTCAGGCGTAAGGGTCATCGCGCTGCAGTGCTTTTTGTCATTCAGCGCGGCGACTGCGCCTATTTTCGTCCCGCCGACGAAATCGATCCCGCGTACGGCCGCTCCCTTCGCCACGCGGTCAAAGCCGGAGTCGAAGCACTGGCCTACGTCGCCCAGGTGACTCCAAAAGGAATTATAGTTACGGGGCGACTCGAGACGAGGCTTTGAGCGACCGGATTGCGGCGCGCGGACTCACCATGCTAGACAAACAAGGACTGTTTACGGCAAATTCTTTCCAAGGAGGTGCTTATGATTTCGGCCCAAGATCTGAAAGGCGCACTGGCAATTATGCCCACGCCGGCAAAAGAAGGCGCCGATCGTCTCGACGCAACAAACACGGTGGATCTGGATGAGACTGCGCGCCTGAGCGAAAGTCTCGTACGCGACGGCGCCGCGGGGATTATGGCGCTCGGCACCATGGGAGAATGCGCGACCACAGCACAAAACGATTATGAAGCCTACGTCGATTGCTTATTACAAACTGTCCGCGGGCGCATTCCGACGTTCGTCGGCGCCACCGCGCTGGGCGGCCATGAAATTGCGCGGCGCATCAAATTCATTAAAGAACGGGGCGCCACCGGCACGCTGCTGGGTATTCCGATGTGGCAACCAGCCACTCTCGACATGGCGGTGAAGTTTTATGGCGATGTCGCGCAAACCTTTCCCGATGTTCCAATTATGGTTTATGCCAATCCGCGCGCTTTTCGCTTCGCCTTCGACGCGGATTTCTGGGGCCCGGTCGTCGCCAAGGCACCGACCGTGATGTCGGCCAAATTCTCCAGCAAAGCGATTTTGAAGAAAGTTGTCGAGGTCACCCGCGGCCGAGTGAACTTCGTGCCCCCCATCGGACTTGCCTATGAGTTCGCGCAGATTTCCCCGGAAACCCAGACCACCTGTTGGATCCCGTCTGTGGGGCCACAGGTCGCGATCGCCCTGATGAAGGCACTGGCGGCGCGTGACGCAAAGCAAGCCAAGGCCGTCGCCGACGATATCGCCTGGGCCAACGAACCACACCACGCAATCACCGGCTCGCAGGAAATTTTCGCGTCCTACAACATCCAGCTCGAAAAAGTATTGATGGCCGCTTCTGGTTACTGCAAAACCGGCCCGATCCGGCCGCCTTACAATGTGATGCCGGAGGAATTTCGCAAAGCCGCCACCGAAGGCGGCCAGCGCTATGCGCAGTTGCGCGAGAAGTATTCAAAGCTCCTGGGTTGATTGGCTCCGAGGAACAGAATGAAATTGGACGGTCAAGTTGCGATTATCGTCGGCAGCGCCCGGGGAATTGGCGAAGCCATCGCACACACTTTCTCACGAGAAGGCGCACGGCTCGTCCTCGTCGACTTGGAAAAAATGAAGCCGCAGCTCGAGGCGGTGGTTCAAGCGATCCATCAGCAAGGCGGCACCGCGGTCGCGATGACGGCCGATTGCAGCGATGATCGTCAGGTCAACGCGCTGGTGGACGAAACCATGCGCCGCTTCGGCCGCATCGATGTGCTCGTCAACAGCGCCGGTTTTCGCGGCCCGCTGGTGGCGGTAACCGAGATCAGCGAAAAGGAATTCGACGAAGTGATTCTTTATAACCTGAAGCTTGTCTTTTTATGCTGCCGCGCGGTTTTAAAGCAGATGGTTAAACAGAAAAGCGGTAGCATCGTCAGCATCTCCGGCACGGCGGGCCGCGAAGGCATGGCCATGCGCGGCTCGCTTTGCGCCGCCAAGTGGGGTGTCACCGGCTTGACGCAGACGATTGCGAAGGAATTCGGTCCGTACGGCATCCGCGCGAACGTGATTTGCCCCGGCGGCATGGACGAGCCCGATTTGCGCGAGATGTACGCTCAGCGGGCAAAGAATTTAGGCATGACTGTAGAAGCTCATGAAGCGCAAATCCTGGCGCTCACTCCGCTGCGCAAATATGCCAAGCACGACGAGATCGCCAAAGCTGCTCTATTTCTCGCCTCAAGCGATTCCTCGCACACGACGGGAGAATCGCTCAATGTTTCGGGCGGACGATTGATGAGCTGAGCCGGACTAACGTCGCCGGTCGTATCGCGGCAATACGCGAAGATTTTTCGCCCCTACAAAGCCGCTTTCACGCGGCACAAGAAGGATCGATGCGGCAGGGAGCCGCTGATGGGGTCGGCTAGGTCGGAGCCGATCAGAAGGCTGGGATTGGCTGACCCGTCGCCGTACGAATCATAGCCTGGCAGCTCGAGCTCTTTGCACTCCTGCCACCAACCGTGCTGACAGCACACTACGCCGGGCGCAATGGCATCGGTGACCCGCGCTTTCGCGCGCATCGAGCCCCGCGGACTCTCGATAATCATCCATTTCTTATCGGCAATTTCATAACGCGCGGCGGTATCAGGATGTATGTCCGCCGTCGGATCAGGCGAGGCTTTCCGCAGGCTCGGCAAACCGCGCAACTGGCTGTGAATAAACGTCGTAAATTTGGCGTTGGTCAGCACCAGCGGATATTCGCTCGCGACTTCCGGACGGCTGATCGGACTGATCATCGGCTCGATATACTCCGGCAGCGGCGCATATCCGTGTTTGGCGAACACGTGTGAATAAATCGCGACTTTTTTATCAGGCGTATTGAAGCCGCGCGGTTTCCCACTGGCATCTGCTTTGGAAAATTTTTGATAGCGCGGCGCCACCGCAACCGTCACTCCACCTGGCGAAGCTTTGAGCTGTTCAAGTGAAATGCCCGTCGGCGCTAGCTCATATTCGTACGCCGCGTCGATGTCGCCCTGCCAGAATTTCTCGCCCAATCCGAGCCGTTTCGCCAGCTCGAAGATGATCCAAGAATCGGAGCGACGCTCCGCCAATGGCTCGATAACCGCAGGCCGATACTGCACGTGCACTCTCCCCTGCTGGCGATGTTTGAAGTCATTGGAGACGTTCGCCATTTCGAGAAAGCTTGTGGCCGGAAGGACGTAATCGCATAATTCCGCGGTCGGCGTCATGAATAATTCCGCGGCGACCGCGAAGTCCAACGCGCGAAAGGCTTCGCGCGCCCTTTGCGAATCGCCGGTATTCATCACGGTGTTCGAACCAAAATTCAACAGCGCCTTGACGGGATAGGGCCACTTTTCCAGAATCGCGGTAAACACATCGTAAGCGGCGCAGTTGCCGGGCTTCGCCGGCGGTCCGAGCGGTTTGCGCTCGCGGCCGATTCGCTCGAGCGCTGCTTCGTTGGACAAAAATTCTCTGCCGGAGACGCCGTTAAGCGGCGCCTTTGGAAAAACGACGTTCCCGCCGGAGGCATCGAAATCTCCGAGTAGGGCGTACAAAGTCGCAATCGCGCGACTGGTCTGCGTAGCGTTGGTATGCTGGCCGACGCCGTTATGCATAAACATGCTGACCGGACGATTCGCGGCAAGCAGGTGTGCCGCCGCGCGAACCTTTTCGACGGGTACCCAGGTAATTGCGGCGGATTTTTCCGGAGCAAATTGTGCCGCCAAAGCAGCAAGGCATGCGAATGCCGGCTCGCAAGCGACTCGTTTCCCTTCACGAGTGGTAAGGGTCCGCTCACCGAAAAACGCGAGCGTTGCCGAGTCACGATCATAAGCGCCGCTCGCCGCGTCATAGAGCACCGGACGATTCGCGTTCTCATCCCAAGCGACAAAGCGCGATCGCGAGCCGTCCGACGTCAGATCCGCTTCGGTAAGAGGCGCACCGGTATCGCGCCGCATCAGAAAAGTTCCGTTGGTCCACTGGCGCACGAAGCTCTCGTCGAAGAGTCTCTCTTTGATCATCACGTCGATCATCGCCAATGCGAGCGCGCCGTCGGCGCCCGGACGGACCTGTAGAAGAACATCGGCTTGAGCGGCGATACCGACGCGGCGTGGATCGACGGCAACGATCTTCATGCCGCGCTTTCGCGCGGCGACGATGTCATGCGCGAGGATCAACGATGTCGAGCTCGGGTTATGACCCCAGAGCAAAAAGGCATTGCTATGCGCCACATCCGGCGTTGGAATTTCCACCCCGAAGGTATAAGTGAACCCCGTGTCTTTGTGCCAATTGCAGACGTGAGTTGTCGAGACCCAGTTCGGGCTGCCGAAGCTGTTTAGAAAACGTCCGAGCCAGCGTTCGGCGTCAGACACCGAAGTTCCGCCGCCCGTCCCTTTGGCTAGAGCAACAGAACGCGGCCCGAATTGATCGCGAATGGAAAGCAATCGATGGGCAATTTCGTCGAGCGCTTGTTCCCAACTGATCCTTTGCCATCCGGCATCGGAATCGCTTTTCGGCCTCGTCCTTTTAAGCGGGTGATTTAACCGATCGGGATGGTATACGAGTTCGGGCGCCGCCTTGCCTTTGAGACAAAACACTCCACCGTTCGGATGATCATGGTCAGCTTCGAGCCGAACGACCTTCCCATCGATAACCGTTGCGATTGTCGCGCAATGCGCCGTGCACAAAGCGCAAAAACCACGCAACGTTTTCGTGCTCTGAGTGGGATCCAACATTGCATCCAAAATAACTTAACACCGTGGCGTTTGTCGATGGTCGCAAGAAACCCTTCCGGAAGCGGTGTCTTACGGAATTTACCGCGAATCTGAGTTCGTATGAAATGATAAAAAGGACAACTGTCGATTCTTAAATCGTTCGTGTCAGGATAAATATCCTCGTTCCCGCCAAAACTGCTCGGCCGCCCGATGCAACGGAATTACCAGGGGTCCGTCGGGCGTATCGCGGCACATTCGATCTAGCGGCAGCGGACCGGGTTCCTGCCAGCCGATTCTTTCTTTTCTCGCTTCCAGCGCGGCGCAGACCGAACTGATGACTTCATCGGGCGCGTCAGCATGGGTATAAACCGCGAACCCGCTGAAATCGAGGGTAGGCACATCCTGTTGTAGATTCGGATAGCGCGTTCTTGGAATAAGCGCGCGGCGTAACCCGAGGCCTTCCAATCGCGCCAGCATCGACTCCTCTAATGGCAGCACGCGCATACCTGCGCCGGTAGCGGCATTGACCCAGCCGCGCACCGCTTCATCGATCACCATATCGACTTCTCCGCGCGCTACCGCACCGAGCCGGTTACCAGTTTGCGGTAAGCCGTCGTCGTAGCGCACCAGTCCGCCCCATGAGCGTATATCCTCGAGGGAAAAACCGGCTGTCACCAAGACTTCGTTGACCACCGGATGAAGCGCATGATCCGTTTGACCGCGCAGCGAAACCCGTAGCGGATAGCGTTGCTCGCGAATCTCGCGAAACGACTTGAGACCGGCCCGCACAGTCACGGCAAACGCAAGCTGATCCGGCGACGGAATCACGGTAATGGCGCGCAGCGGAAGCGGCGCGGTGAACGGTCCGGTGCCGCGCGCGGCTAGGGCCAAAAATCCGGCCGGATTGATGATTGCCAACTGCACGTCGCCGCGCGCGACCTGATCGATTGCCGCAGGCCCGTCACTGGCGAACAGCGTAATCGGCCATTCGTCCGCGCCTTGTTGCCGCAAGCTGACGCGTACCTGGCGCTCTTTCCAATGGGTTTGATCAACTAACTCCGACGCGACTTCGAGCACCAATCGCGATCGAATGGTGTCTCTGCCGACCGTGCGATTTGCGTCGCCATCGAAAGTTTTTGTTGTCATGTTTTCATGTGGCTCGCTGTTTTTTCGATGTGCTTCGCGTCCTTTCTACCCATCATCCACAAATCGAACACGGCGAAGGCGCGGAGGCCACAAAGATCAAAATGGATTTCACCCCTCGAACAATTCTCTCTGTATTCTCTGCGCCTCCGCGATGAAATCGCTCCGGTCAGTCAAATGTCAATATTGCTCGGCCGAGAATCCGTCCATGTTCGAGATCGTCCACCGCCTCGTTGATCTGCTCGAGTTTGTAACGGCTCGTGACGAGTTCATTGAGTTTTAACTTCCCTTCGCGGTACCAGCG
>DATIEH010000372.1:0-10932 GCA_035455905.1 Binatia bacterium
GGATCGACAGTTGCTGTTCGGACAAATCGATGTTCGTTGAAGAACGGATCTCCAATCTCGAGGAGCTGATCGGCGGCCAGCGTCGCGACATCGCCGGCGTCACCGCTGACAACAATTGCGTTGTCACTGGCATGTGCATCGTTGGCCAGTGCGAGCGCGGTTGCTGTGGAGGGGAAGGCCACCGCGACGCGGTTGATCTGATGGACCGTGACGGCGCTCGCATGAGCGCGGCTCAACGGAAAACTCAGCGGCACATGCGTGGTGCTCGCCGCCGGTTCGATTTTATCGATAATCCGGTACTCCGCATCGCTGTCATCTCCCAAACGGATGTGATCGCCATCGGCGAGCGCGCTTGCGCCCGGACTATTGATGTCGAGAACATAAATCGGCGGATTCCCCGTCGTCACCGCCGGTGCCGCGCGCAGCAGCAAGGTGGAAGCCGAGTCGGCGCCACCGTGATCGTGCAGCTCGAAGCTCGCGTGGGTAGCGCCGCTTGCCTCCACTCGAGTGATGTATACGCGCTTGCCCCCGTTGGTGAAAAAACCGTCGACGGCATGGGGCAAATAGCAGTGATCGCCGAAATCGGCGCGATTCAGCCGCTCGCCGAACCAGCGCACATACTCGCCGTAGCTGGTCACGAGGATCGGCACGCCGGCCGGACCGCGCTCGGTGACGCCGACCATTCCCGCCGTGCTCGTGCTCACGCCTTCGATCGGCTTGTTGCCGGTGTCGATCTCTTCGACATAAACTGCAGGGGCTAGATACTCAGGCATAACGCTCCTCCCACGGTCGATCGTTTTACAGTTGCGGCGGCTGGCCGCCGATTGACTCTCTCTTGCCTCTAAACGCTCAGAATGAAATCCAGCCGATTATCCCGCTGTTGATAATCGGGACGAAAAACCGACGTCGCCCGAAACGTCTGCGCGCCGATCACTTTCTCCGCATGAACTTCCAGTTGTGCGACGCGGCTGAGCGGCGGCAGGCGGTAAAACCCGTCAGCGTCGCTGGTTACGGAAAAGGTCGTCGCCTTGTGATACTCATCGGGTCCTGGTCCGCCGGTGATCTCGATTTCGCTGGCGCCGCTCAGCCCACCCAGATCGTCAAGAAACACACATGCGTCGCCAGCCCACGCATCGACGGCAACCGCCTGGCTCGCGCCCGGCGGCTGCGGGTTCACCTGACGCACGATTGCGCCGCGGCGATGAGGAAAAATCACGCCGTACTGGAGCGTAACGGTGGCGGGTTGATCGACCGGCATCGTCGTCGTCAAATTCTTTATCGCGATGAATTCCGCGAGATCGGGGTCTTCCGCATCGATCAGCAAAATATTTCCGGTCGTCAATCCTGAGCGGTCGGAGAGACGAATCGGATTGGTGGAAGCGGCGATATCGTCCATCAGCGCTTTGTCGGCGCCCATCACCATGGTCAAGTCCCGTGGCGCCACAGACTGCGTCAATGCGGCGCGATCGCCATAGAGCGGCGGCACGAGCGCGACAATATTCGGCGGATCGGGAGGTACGGAAACGTTGGCGGGCGGTGGAGTCCTCCATATCCCTGTCACCGCAATCTCCACATTCGGTAGCGGGGTGCTCGCATTGTTGATCAGTCGCGCAGTTCGTCCGGCAATGAATACTGGCTCACGGTGCAAAGCGAGACTGAGGTCCTCAGCCGTGAACGTTGCCGGAAAACTCAAATCTTGAGGAATATCTTTTTTAAGCGCGCGCCGCCCGTACCTTGCCGCGCTGATCGTCAGGTGCAGCGGATAGTTTTGCGCCTGTAGCGCGGGAAACACCTGGCGTGGAATGCCAACCAATCCACCCAGCCCATCGTTTCCCAGCCGCGAAAAAAAACCCCGCTCTTCAACCTTGATTGAAACTGGACTAGCCGGTGCGACGCCGGTCAATTCATCGGTGACGCGAACTTTCAGCACCGCCTGAAACCGGTCCACTACCGAGGCCGGATCATCGGGTGAGTAGAGAATGATTCTGTTACCAACTTGAATCGCGCGCCGCGACATCGATAAATTCCGTCGAGCAATCAGGAAGAGACGATCAGTCCGTGTTCCGGCATCGAAATCGTGACCGGACTGACCTGCTCCGGTTCCAACTCCGGTATGATATTCACCACGCTCACTTCATAAGACACCGACAGCTGATACGAACCATCCAGGGCCTCCCAGACGCGTGTGATCTCTTCGAGCATCAAAGGCTCGAGACGAACGCGCAGCTCAACTTCCGTCCCGGCAAATTCGGCCTGCAGATCCGCGCCGGCCAGCACCGGGTGGCTGTGAAATAGCTGCAGCACCTTGCCAAGGATAAGCTGTTCGGTTTCCGGATCGCCGGTTTGTTCATTCGTCACCGGCGTCATCAGATAATGCAGCCGTACGGGCAATGGCGGCGGCCGCAGTTCGGTCGGGCTGATGCGAACCGGCGGATCGTTGAGGCGCTGATCGTCGCGGATGATCCGATAGAGCCAGACCGACAAGCCTTCCGCCGGCTTTTCATTCATTTCCTGGGGCGTGGCGAGCGAGACCACCATGCCGCCGCTGAAAAATCCGCTCAACAGCGGATCCGCTTGGAACCGGGCCTCGAGAAATTTGGCGACAGTTCGGCTCGAAGCGCGCAACGCTGTGTACATTTGAGTTTCGGTTCACTCAAGAATTTAATGTTTAGTGGCCGGGATGATCCTGGGCTGCGTGGGATTTTTTCTATTCACTTCATCAACTGATTGGGCCATGAGACTTCTCGTATTCGTCCAAGCACTCGATTAATGTTTGCAGAAGAGCCTTTCCGTACGCGGGGCTGGTAATGATCCTTGTGTGCACCTGCGGTTCCTCGTTGTCGGTGTAGTATTGACCGCAGTCGATAATAAATTCGAAAGCGTTGTGACCGACCTTGAAATAGTTTGCATAGCGGCCTTCGGGTGGATTGCTCATCGACGAAACATCCCGCTCAGTACTCAGGAACTTGTCGCGTGAGACTCTCATGTTCAGAAAGCCACTGAGTTCGCGTACCTCCGGGTTGATGACACGATCATGCGCAAACTGCGTACCTATTTGCAGCGACAAACTCACAGTCGCGTAACTGTTTGATTCAGCAACCCTTCAATCAAAATCGAGCAATCGGTCGAGTGTTCGGCTGTAACACTCGATGTTACACTTGGCTGGGGATAAAGTGACTTAGGCTCACGCGACTTGGCGCGGGTTACGAGTAAGGTATGTCGCTAGCAGGTTGTAGAGATTGGGTTTTATGAGCGGCGAGACAGTTTTAATCGAGGATGCTCATCCGAGATCGACTGTAACAGCGATGCTTTACAACTTTGTCACTTTCTCCGCGCGCTGGTTACAGCCGTCCGATGTCCATGTGAGATCTCGCTCCGATTCGGGTTCGGCTAAGCGATACTTGATGAGTTTCCGGTAAAGCGTCATGCGCGACCAGTGCAGCTGCTCGGCAGCTTTGCTTTTGTTCCAGTTTGTTTTGGACAGCGTATGCAGGAGAATTTCACGCTCATCCGCGGCAGTATCATGCCTCACCCTTTGCGGAGTCCGGGCGAAGTCCGGCAAATCCGCGACGCGGATTTTATCCACAGGAGGATCGATGAAAATCCGCTCCACCAGGTTCATCAGCTCGCGAATATTGCCGCGCCATTCGTAGCGCGCCAGCACTTCCAGTGCTTCATCGCTGAATCCGGCGATGCGGATCCCGGTTCGCTCGCTGCATTTCTGGACAAAATAATTGATCAATAGAGGAATATCCGACTTCCGATCTCGGAGCGGCGGCAGATTGATTCTCGCCACGTTAAGCCGATAATAAAGATCCTGCCGGAATTCTCCTCCTCTTACTTGCGCTTCCAATTCCCGGTTCGTTGCCGCGATAATCCGAATATCGACGGGGATACTACGGTGACCCCCTAGCGGATAGATCTGCTTGGTTTCGATGACACGAAGGATTTTCGCTTGCGCATAGAGACTCATGTCACCGATCTCATCGAACAATACAGTTCCGCGATCGGCGAGCCGAAGTTTACCGGGATATGAAGAGAGGGCTCCTGTGAATGCGCCGCGTTCGTAGCCAAACAATTCGCTCTCGAGCAGGCCGTCCGGTAGCGCGGCACAATTGATGGCCATCAATGGTTTACCGCGTCTGGCACTTTGATCGTGAATATATTGCGCTGCCAACTCTTTGCCGGTACCGGTTTCGCCGGTGACTAATACGTGCGCATCCGTTAGCGCGACTTTGCGCATGTACGTTTTAAGATGCCAGATGGCTGAGCTGTTTCCGATAAACGAATAGGTTAGAGAAGACATCGTCATCGAGCGGTCTTCAACAGAGGCAAGTTCAAATTGAACGTTCTGAAAAATTACTACAGCCGCAATCCGCGAGTGTCAAATTTTTTTGCACTGGCTATTCAAAATAGTGGCGTCATTGAAATTGACGCGGCGACAAATGGTGTGTGTTCACGCAAAAGAAAGGAAAATTTGAGAAACAAGGGGCAGTCAGTCAACGCCGAGATCTGGAATTTTTTTGTGCTGGCGGAAGCTCGATTCAACGCGTCATGCAAGATAGAAATCGGCTTGGGCGCGCGGGGCTCCGGCTGTTCCCAATGCCACGAAACCTCGTTTTCAGATCGCTCAAGACCATCGTTGTATAAACTTCTTTTCTGCAGATTTGAGAGACTCATACGGTGGCTATATCTAATGGTGCGTCCGATCGGACCCGATTCGGTCGGTCTGCTATTGCTTGACCAATGCACGAAACGCCTCCCCGATGCCGCTCAACTCTCTTCGCTCGAAATCCCAAGAGCGAAATAGTAATTTTCACCGTGAAGGAACGGCGGCATTAAATACCCCTTGAAAGGGTCCCCGACTGTTTATTAAATGGTCCAGGTTCCGCGATCGACCGGAACGGTTCTCACGGAAATAAAGGAGCATCAAGCGGGAGGGCTAGAACGGTGCGTTCCTGGAAAACCGTTCGCGACCGACGGTATGCTCTAAATAGCAGCGCTTGCTCACGCTCCAAGTAGAGACGATGTCCAAACACTTGCGGGAATGTAGACGTGGATATGAAATCGGCCGGCGATAAGAATTTCCTCTCGGGCGGCGGCGAGATGGAAAGACTCATCCGTGAAATGGATTGGTCGAAAACGGTGCATGGCCCAGTCGCTTCGTGCCGCAAAGCCTCCGCACTCCATAAGAATCGCCCTCGACTGCGCATTTCCAATTGTCATCTGGTGGGGCCCCGAACTGGTTATTCTCTACAACGACGAATACAAAATGATCATTGGTCCGGCGAAACATCCCTTCGCACTAGGAGAGCGGGGACGTAAGGTTTGGGCCGAGATCTGGGATGTCATCGGTCCAATGCTTTCTCAGGTCATGGAGCGCGGCGCGGCGACCCGATCGCGCGATCTTATGCTTCACGTCGATCGCGGATATCCCGAGGAGGCTTACTTCTCGTTTTCCTACAGCCCTATCTACGACGAAACCGGCAAAGTTGCAGGAATCTTTTGTCCCGTCATCGAGACGACGGAAAAAATCATCGGCGAGCGGCGCCTGCGAACACTGCGCGACCTTGCTGCGAGATGTAAAGGGGCGGAGAGTGAACAAGCAGTTTTCGAATCTGCGTCAGAGGTTCTTGCGGCCAATTTGCATGATGTACCTTTTGCAATGATTTATAGCCTGGACGAGAGCGAAGCCGTGGCGCGTCTGGATGCGACGTCAGGGATCGCCCCCGGCCCCGGTGCGCCGCCGATCGTTCCGCTGGGGGAGAGCGTTGGCACATGGTCCTTGAGCGCTGTAGCGCAGTCGTGCGAGCCGGTCGTGATCCATGGTCTCTCAAGTGAGTTCGACTCGCTTCCCACGGGCGCATGGAAGGTTCCGCCGCAGAGCGCCATGGTGTTTCCGTTAGTTCTGCCCGGACAGGAGCGCCCGCGGGCGATTATGGTGGCGGCGGTGAGCCCGATGCGCGCGCTGGACGAAAGCTACCGCACGTTTTTCGGGCTCGTAGCGATGCAGATCGCTGCGGGTCTTGCCGACGCGCAGGCGCTGGCGGAAGAGCGCAAGCGTGCCGAATCGCTGGCTGAGCTCGATCGCGCGAAGACGGCATTTTTTTCAAACGTCAGCCACGAATTTCGCACGCCACTGACACTCATGCTCGGCCCGCTGGCAGAATCAATCGCGGATCGCAAAATACCGCCGGAGGTCAAGGAGAGGCTTCAAGTCAGCCATCGTAACGGTCTGCGTTTGCTGAAGCTGGTCAACTCATTGCTCGATTTCTCACGAATTGAAGCTGGAAGAATTCAGGCGGTTTATGAACCCACCGATCTGTCGGCGCTTACCGCCGAGCTCGCCAGCAATTTCCGTTCGGCTTGCGCGGAAGCGGGCCTTAAGCTCTTAGTCCACTGCGAGACGGTAACCGAGTCCACGTACGTCGATTGCGAAATGTGGGAGAAAATTGTTCTCAACCTCATTTCGAATGCTTTCAAATATACCTTGGCAGGAGAAATCGAAGTCGCGCTAAGACAGGTTCGAGAGTCGGGAGCGAAAGCCGGCTTTGTTGAACTGAGCGTGCGCGATACCGGCATCGGCATCTCCGAGCACGAGTTGCCGAAAATCTTCCACAGGTTTTATCGGATCGAAAATGCCCGCGGTCGAACTCACGAGGGCACGGGCATCGGCCTTTCTCTGGTGCAGGAACTGGTCGCACTCCATGGCGGAACGATAACCGTCGAGAGTGTTTTCGGGCAAGGAAGTCAGTTCAAGGTTCGTATTCCCATGGGCTACGCCCATCTACCCGCGGGTCGGATCAAAGCGAGCGCGCCGCGTACCGCTGCATCGACCCGAATATCGGCCGAGGCATACGTCGAGGAGGCGATGAGATGGCTGCCGAGGGCGGCCGAAGAAAACGAGGACGACTCAGTTCTCACGATGCCGACGGACGGATTGATCCGTGCCGGTCATGGAGCGCGGATTATCATCGCAGATGACAACGCCGACATGAGAGACTACATCCGCCGATTGCTCACGCCAAACTACCGGGTCGAAGCGGTGGCGGACGGCGGCGCAGCTTTGGCGGCGGCACGCCGTGAAAAACCGGATCTGATCGTGGCCGATGTGATGATGCCCGTGACGGACGGCTTTGCGCTCCTGCGCTTCGTCAGAGAGGACCAGGAGCTTCGGACGGTCCCTGTGATCATGCTCTCGGCGCGCGCCGGCGAAGAGTCGAAAGTCGAAGGGCTCGCGGCGGGCGCCGATGATTATCTCGTGAAACCGTTCTCGGCGCGCGAGTTACTTGCGCGAGTTGATGCGCAGCTCCAGATGGCGAGCGTCCGCGGCCAAACCGAAAAGATGCTCCGGCAAAGCGAGGAGCGCTTCCGCACGATGGCTGACAGTTCGCCGATGATGATCTGGATGACCGATGCGGCGGGAAAAATCTTGTTCGTCAACCGCACCGGTACTGAATTTCTCGGCGTCACCGCGGAGCCGGCAGGGGATCTGGACTACGTTCAGTTTATTCATCCGGATGATCGCGATGCGTATTTAACCGCCTTCCGGGAAGCTCTGGACAGGCGCCAAACGTTTCACCATCGAGTCCGTTTGCAGCGCTTCGACGGAGAGTGGCGCTGGTTCGAGTCGCGCGGGATGCCAATTTTCGATGGAGCCGGCAACATGACCGGGTTTATCGGGAGCTCGCCGGACATCACCGAAATCTATCAGTCTCAGCAGGCCTTAAGAGAGCTGGGCCAGCGCAAGGACGAATTTCTTGCCAACATGCGCCACGAGATTCGTAGCCCGCTTACTGCCATTATCGGTTACGCCGACATCTTGCTCACTCGGCTCGAAGATCCCGAGGACATCGAGTGCCTGAGAACCATCAAGGAGAGCGGTGATTATCTGATCGAGATCATCAACGACATCCTGGATCTCGCGAAAATAGAAGCGGGCAAACTGGTGCTTAATTTCGAGCCCGTATCGATCCACGCTTTATTGGCGGAAGTTCAAAGTTTGATGAACGGACGGGCCAAGCAAAAGGACCTGTCGTTGGTTTTGCGCTACGACGGGCTTTTACCTGAAAACGTAGAAACCGATCGAACCCGGCTACGCCAGATTTTGCTCAATCTGGTCAGCAACGCGATCAAGTTCACCGAACGAGGCAAGATCGAAATCGTAGCGAAATTTTCCGCGGCGAGCCGGCTCGAAATCGACGTGGTCGATACGGGTATCGGCATCGCGCCTGAGCATCAGAAGATCTTGTTTCAGCCCTTTACCCAGGCCGATACGACGAGTACGCGGCAGTACGGGGGCACAGGCCTGGGGCTAGCCATTACCCGGCGGCTGGTTGAGATGCTCGGGGGTAGTATTTCGGTCGAAAGCGAGCTGAACCAAGGAAGCAGATTTCAGGTGACGATCCCCGTCGAGGCGGTGACGAGTTCGCCGAGTCTCGATGGGCGGGCACCGCTCGTGAATCCGCTAAAAAGCGCGGCGCTCGACGATTGCTTGAGCGGCCGGCGCGTCCTCGTTGTCGATGATCGAGAAGAAATCAGGGCTCTGGTCGTGCACTACATAACGGAGGCAGGCGGGCGAGTAGATGTGGCCATGAACGGCGAGTCAGCGATCCAGGCTCTCGATGCCGCAGTCACGGGCGAACCCTTTGACGCCGTGGTTTTAGATATTCAGATGCCCAGCGTGGACGGCTATGAAACTGCTCGAAGGTTAAGAGCCAAAGGTTTTCGAACGCCAATTATCGCGCTCACAGCGGCAGCGATGGTCGGCGATCGGGAAAAATGTCTTGTGGCGGGGTGCGACGCTTATCTGACGAAGCCGATCGATCGCACCGAACTGTTGCGGCTCATCGTGCAACTCGTGGAAAACGGGAGAGACGTTTCGCAAGAAAAGCCGCGCAAGGCAAAGATCCTTTTGGTGGATGATAGCGATGCGGCGCGCGAGCTCATGACGCGCTTTCTGAAAAAGCAGGGTTACGAAATTCGATCCGCGTCTGATGCTCGATCGGCGATCGCCACTGCAAAGAGCTTCGGACCGGACGTGGTTTTTTTGGATATCAGACTACCCGACATGACCGGATATGAGCTGTTGCGCCATTTGAAGGAAACCGTCGGCGGCAGCGCTACCAAATTTATCGGTTTAAGCGGCTTTCGCGCGGCCGACAGTCCGCAAGCGGCGGAGTTCGATCATTTTCTGGAAAAGCCGGTGCACAGGGAAACGCTTGCCAGGATCTTGGAACGGTTATAGGCGCTGCGACTGACGGTTACGGCAGGGCTCCCGCGGAAGGCAGCGGAAATAGCAAAACCCGGCGAAGGCAAATAGACAAATCTCAAGCTCAGCATAAGCGAAGTTCTTAAACCTACGGCTTCTACGAATCGTTAGCCGTTACGCGCCATCTGCTCGACATCGGCGATGGTGAGTTTGTCCATCCGGAAGGCGCGGCGCGGGTTCCATTCGAGGACCTCCATCGTGCGAATGCCGCGCCGGTGATGCGAATCCTGGGCGGCGATCTCCTTTGCCTCATCGAGGCTTGATGCCAGCATGATATAGATTCCATAGGCGCCATCGGTTGTGGGTCCGGAGAACAAGAGCCGTCCGGCTTTGTGCTGTTTCTCCAGCCAGAGGCGATGTTCGTCGTAGTGGGATTGTTTGTCTTGCTCCATTTCCGGCTTCGATCGCGAAAGAACGATGTACCACATGATCGTGTTTCCTTTTCTGCTTCGATTTCTGACGCTCCAGTCATCGCTTAATTAGACTTTGATTTCTGTTTTAAACTGGCTCCAGATCTCATGGTAAAGATCGGTGAAACCTTTTTCGTTGTGAATCTCGAAAACGTTGCGCGGCCGCGCTAGCGGCACGTCAAAGATCCGTTTGACCGTGCCGGGCCGGCCGGTGAACAAAACGACCTTGTCCGAAAGCGCGATCGCTTCGGTGAGATCGTGGGTGACGAACAGAATCGTTTTTTTGTTCGTATCCCAAATGCGCAGGAGCTCGTCTTGCAGAACCAAACGGGTTTGCGCGTCAAGAGGACCGAATGGCTCGTCCATCAAAATAATGTCGGGATCATAGATTAACGTGCGGATGATCGAGCCGCGCTTCTGCATGCCGCCGGAGAGCTCGAAAGGGTAGTGAGTCTCGAAGCCGGTCAGCTGCATGGTGTCGATGAGCTTTTGCGCGGCCTGAGCGCGTTGCTCCTTGGATACTCCGCGGATCTTCAGAGCGAGTTCGACGTTTTCGATTAATGTCAGCCAAGGAAACAGATTGCTGTCCTGAGTGACGAAACCGATATCGGAATTGATCGACGTGATCTCCCGTCCTTTATAGTTGAGCCGCCCTTGGTAGGGCAATGAGATCCCCGCGATAATCTTGAGCAAGGTGCTCTTACCGCAGCCGCTCGGTCCGATGATGGTGGTGAACGAGCCTTTTTCCACAGGCAGCGTGACGTCTTTTAAAGCGAGAACGCTTTTGCCTTTAGACCGGTAGGTCTTGGTGACGTTGGCGAGGTCGATGATCGGATCCATCTGCTTTTCGCTCACGCGCCGACGTTCTTGGCTTCGACTTCCGGGCGCCATTTCAACAGGCGTTTTTCCAAAAGCGACAGCAAGCCGTCGAGTACGACCACGAGCAGTGCCAGAATCGTCACGCCGACGAAAATCCCGTTGGTGTCGTAGGTGCCCTGGTTATAGTTGATAAAAAATCCCAGCCCTTTGGTGGAAGCGATGAATTCTCCTACCACGGCGCCGATGACGGAGAACGGAATGCCCGCGCGCAAGCCGACCATGATAAACGGCAGGGTGGCCGGCAAAAAGACTTCGCGCACGACTTGCCAACCGCAGGCACCCATAATGCGGACGATCGCCACGTAATCCTCGTTCACCGAGCGCAGGCCGGCGAAGGTGTTGATGAATACGACGAAGAAAACCATGGTCAAG
>DATIEH010000373.1:0-4943 GCA_035455905.1 Binatia bacterium
CGAGCGAGGAGTTTCTACAGGAGACCTATCAGCACACCGTCGCGGCAATGGAGGCGGTGCCGACACCTTCCGTGCAGGTGATTGCCAGTGCGCTTGATATGATTTCCGTTCATTATCCTCAAGCAAACCAAACCGACCCGAATCTTATCGTCGATCCGTCCTTCGTTCGACGGATCGACCAGAGCGGATTCATCAGCGCCTTGTATAAAAAATAATTCACAGGTGGTGTCCGTCAAACAGGGGCTACCTCGCGTCTTTTCTCTTGCTTTTGGATCGACTTAGGATCAGCGGCCGAAGTTTATCCCAGCGTCAATTTTCGACGTAAGCGCTCGAACGGCGCTGGAGCTCGGGCAAAATCTCCTGGCATACGATGTCAATCGCCTCGTTCCAATCCGGGCCGAGGGGCGAGGCCATATCCACGATGTCGAAGCGGTAGGGCTTGGCCAGGCGCAGCACTTCGTCGAGTTGGACGAGGCACTCAGCGGGCGTCCCCGCGATGACGATGCCACTCTCTTCGATCATGCGCTCGCTGATCAGGGGGTCGAGCTCTTCAATGGTCTTGCCCTGTCGATGCCCGTCTTGAATGGCCGAGCGCGTAGCGTCGGGCACCGGCAGCTCGAGCAGCCGTTGGTTCAGCAAGTGACCGCCGATCAAGCCGTTGACGGCCATGCGCCGGCAGAATCGCCGCGCCGCGTTGCCGTCGCGTGCCACCGAGATGTGCAAGTGCAGCACTTTGGTAAAACGGGCGAGACGCGGTTGAAGGTTGGAGAAAGCCTCCGCCAGAGCGCCCTGGCGGATCAACGCGGTCGGAAACGACAGATTGCTCAGAATAATGCCGTCGCCGAGACCGGCGGCGATTTTGCCCGTCTTCGGGCCGGCGGCGGCAACAAAAATTTCCGGCGGACGCTGCGGCGGCACGCGCAAAAATGCCTCGGCGCCCGGATCGAGGCGAAAGAAGTCGGCCAAATGGGGAAACTCTTTCCACTTGACGCGTCGCCCAGCAAACATTTCTCGAAGAAACAAAATCATCTCGCGCAGCATGCCGACCCGATGCTGCTTGCGAATCATGTCGGAAGACGAGGAGCCCGCGCCGATTCCTGCCGTGATACCCTGATCGCCGGCCAGGTGGGCTAAGGCGCTGAAACTGGAGGCGAGGTCTACCGGCGTCCGGCAGACCGGGTTGGTCACCGACGTGCCGACATGGGCGCGCGTTTCTGCGAGGATCGCCGCCAGGGTCACGAACGGGTTCTCATGGGCCAGATGATCCGGAACCCAGAGCCGAGCGAACGGATGCTGGGACATCGCCCGCTTCGCGTACGCCGCCGTCTGAGGAGCGGCGGGCAACGGATAGAATTGCATGCCAAAACGCATTTTACTGACTGCTTTGTTATTTGAATCTCGAACGACTCGGCGAAACCGCGATTATCATGGCGGCGCCGCAAGATCAATGTCGGCGAGCACATCACGCGTAGCGTCGTTTAGTCGGAGAAAACGACCCGGTTCCCCGAGTAAGACTCTGCGAACCAAGGCTGTAGCGAGAGGGCAGTGCGAGCTTAGATGAACTACTATCAACTCACGCGGCAAGCGCGCCAGAACGGTTCGTCGTTCCACGGACATGTTCCGGCAAGAAATCAAAACACGACTTCATGCGGATTCCCGGTCGAAAACCATTCCTCACCGGCACGTGTCAATCGGAAAAGTCTATCGCGATCAAGCTAGATGTTAAGAACTGACGCAAGATTCACCGGCGATTCTGAACGAGGAAATAGGCATTGCAGGGGACGTGGACAGTTCGCAGTCGGATCACAGGGGATTTGCCCGACTCACTTATCACGGGACTCACTGGCGCGGGACAGGGTCGAGGTGAGAATTTTCAGGTTCTCCGACTTTTCGATGTAGCGCACGAACAGATATTTGTTCTCCGCCGAGTCCAAGGCAGCCGCCGGAACATCGCCTGCTCCGACCTCGACCTTCGCTAAGATGAAGGAAAGATCGTTGGTCTTCAGGGAGCGCAGGAATCCCTGTTCGAATTCAGCCACGCTGTTCGCGGTCGTGACGTTGGCAAAACCGGCTCCCCGCGCAATCGCCGCAAGATCAGCTTGACCGGCCGTTGCCGTCGGCGCGCCGCGCGAGGACTCGTAGCATTCATTGTCGAAGACGACATGGATGAGATTTTTCGGATGCTGGTTCGCGATGGTTGCGAGGCTGCCGAGATTTAACAATAAGGAGCCGTCGCCGTCGAAAGCGACCACTTTGCGGTGGGGCAGCGCCAGCGCCAACCCGAGCGCCATGGAAGAGGTGAGACCGAGGTTCTGTAAGTGATAATTACCAGGGTGAGGCCTCAGCGCCTGCCATTCGTGGCGTACGGCGCCGAGATTCGTAACCACCAGTTCTTCACCGAAGTGCGGCGCGATCGCTTTAAGACAATCGTATCTTTTCATCGCACTACCTCAAGGCTTGTTTGTTCAGGACAATTGCGGTGGGCCGGCGTGAGGAGCGCGCAAGGATCTGAGTATCGCGAATGGTTGGACGAAGATCTTCGAAGCGGCCGACTTTCTCGTAGACAATGTGCATCGCTTGCAATATTGGTTCGGTCAGACTACCGACGGTGGCGTGGCCGGCGTTTTCCTCGCCGACGCCGCCGCTGTGTCCGATTAACATCAAGACCGGTATGCCGGGATGAATACAGACGGTTGCTAACGCATTGGCGGACAAGAGAAAGCCGGCGTTCATCATCACCATGGCCGGTCTTTTTCCGCCCAGATACGCGCCGGCGCAGATCCCTATGCCTTCTTCTTCGCGGGTCACCGGGACATGATGAATATCTGGATCTTCGCCTAATGCGATCACCAAGTCATGGAGATTCGCTTCAGTCAAGCTCGCAACGAAATCAACCCCGGCCTCTTTAAGAGAATCGACAATCTCTGCCGCGACTTCCCGTTTCACGTTTCCTCCTGCGGGCGAGACACCGTAGCCTGCCCTTTAATACTGAAGCGTCAGGTTTTCTACAAGAAGTCGAAGTTGTCAAGAAATCAAATCACGACAGCTTCCATTTCCCGGTTAGCGCCGGGAATCCGCCAATTGTCAAGAGTAAAGACCTGGCTCCCGTTTCGGTGCTCGATCCTCACCGAAAGCGGGCTTCCTTCTGCCGTGTGATTTGAGGCGTTTTCAAGAATCTGTCGCCGACACCTTGAAATACTCAACAGTTCGGTGTCAGGGTGGCTTAATGACGGTGGTGGTGGAAATTCCATTAGCTTACTATCAGGCATTTATTGGGCGCTGCTATCTAGAGAGTCGTGAATACCACGTTCTACGTAACGCGATCATCGATCACGTTCCAGCGCATCTCCGCGATGGAAATGTTGCGACCCTGCTTTGTTCCGAAGACGACGCCAGGGTTCTTCTGAGACGAGCGAAGCAGTTCTACCCAATAGCCGCGTCCTACATCGACGAGGCATTACATTCCCCTGGCTACAGGAAGGGGAGGTCTGGCGATGCTTCGGACTCTGCGCCGCCGAATACGAAGACGCTGGGGGATATTCTCTTTGCCGATAAGTCGAAGGTTCGCTTATCCGAAGATGAGTGGCTACAGCTCATCCGAGCCGTCGCCCGGGGTGACCAGCGTTCACTGCATTCCCTCTACGAGCAAACGCATCGAATTGTTTTTACGTTGATCGTGCGGATAACCGCGAATCGAGAAACTGCCGAAGAGGTCACGCTCGATCTATTCTATGAAGTGTGGCGAAAAGCCTCGACCTATGATGCTGCTAACGGCTCGGTCATCGGCTGGATCATGAATCAGGCGCGCAGCAAGGCGGTTGATCGTCTGCGATTCGGGCTCATTACCCGCTCGTTTGTCGGCGGGACCACTAATGTGTTGCGCCCCCCGAAGTCTTTATGGGGTCGGCTCGCTAAACAAATCGCGCGTGAAACGGCTACGCAGCCGTTCGTCCCTCCCTTGCAAGCGCCGATTGAACCAAAGTGGGAGGAAGCGGCGGCAGGGATCCACGTCAAAATACTCGCGAGAAACGGGGAAAACGACAGCGTGAGCATGTTGGTCCGGCTTGGTCCGGGAACCGATTATCCCGGACACAAACATGCGGGGATCGAAGAACTGCATCTTCTCCACGGCATATTGAGGGTCGATGACAGAACATTACATCCCGGCGATTTCATCCACAGCGAAGCAGGCAGCGTCGACCATCGGGTGTGGAGTGAAACCGGCTGTACCTGCTTTCTGCTGACCTCGACGAAAGACGCTCTTTTCTGATTTCTGCTCATCGATAATCGCCTCAGCCTGTCTCCTTAAACTTCACTCTCGTCCTTGAAATATTCGAAGCTGCCTTGACCTCGATTCACCGTCTTATACGCTAGTAGTATCGCTAGCGATTTGGTTCCAGATCTAAGAAACCGTCTTTTTGAGCTTGCTCTTTTGAAGCATCGTGTCGCGCGACCGCGCGACGGTTCGATTTTCTGATAGGCAAGGAGGATCGTAAGATGGCAAAGAAAAAAGTTCAAGACGATACACGACCAACCAGATTGCCGAAGGAGTCCGAGGAATACGTCGCCAAAAGAGAAGAACTCCGCTTGGCAGAGATCGAGTCGGTGAAATCACGCGAACGTGTCGCGAAACTTCGCCGCCAGCTCCCCAAAGGCGCGATTGTCGACGACTACGCCTTCATCGAGGGTCCGGCCGAACTCGATGACGGCGACGCGCCGACCCAAGTCGTTCGTTTAAGCGAGTTGTTCACCGCGGCCAAGCGCTCGCTTGTGATTTATCACTTCATGTATGGAAAGCGGCAAACCAGCCCATGTCCGATGTGCACCCTCATCATCGACAGCCTCAACGGAGTCGCACATCACTTGGCGCAGAATGTCGATCTTGCCATCGTTGCCGCGGCCGATCCACCGAGGCTCCGCGCGCACGCGCGCAGACAAGGATG
>DATIEH010000374.1:0-13296 GCA_035455905.1 Binatia bacterium
TAGTCCCATCACCAGGGGATGGTCGGCCGAAGAGATCAAAGAAGCTCAAGTTACCGTGCGCGCCGCCAAGGGCCTCCTTGGCGTCGATAGCGAATTGATCGGGGTCCTCTGGCACTTGCTCGTGACCTTTGCAACGGATTTCCGCGAGCGCTTCGTTCGCGAGGGCCATGTCTCGTTCGATGGTTTGTTGGTGCGCGCCCGCGATCTGGTGCGCGATCACGCGCGCGTACGGGCCGACCTCAAACGGCGCTACCGCGCGATTCTCCTCGACGAATTTCAGGATACCGATCCGATCCAGTATGAGATCCTCCTCTACCTGGCCGAAGAGCCCGGGCAGGCCGCAATGGACTGGCGCCGAGTAAAAGTAGTCCCCGGAAAAATATTTGTCGTCGGCGACCCGAAGCAGTCGATTTACGCCTTTCGCCGCGCCGATATTGAAGCCTATCTCGAGATCGTGGAGAAAGTTATCCAAGCGCAGGACGGCATCGAGTGCCGGCTTACCACCAACTTCCGAAGCAATGGCGCCATCCTAGATGGCGTCAATGGTGTCTTTGAAAATCTCATCCAAGCACAACACGGCCTGCAGCCCCCTTACATTCCGCTCTATCCCGCCCCGGCTCGAGGCAGCGCTTCAAGTCCGATTCCGAAGCTCTTGGTGCGAAAGATCATTTCGGAGCGCGACGTAGATGCTGAAACGGCGCGCCATCTCGAAGCCGAGAGTCTCGCACGCTGGCTCAAAGACGAGGTCTTGGGTAAGGCCACGATTTTGAACAGCCACGGCGAACGAGCTTGTGCGCAATCCAAGGACGTAGCGATCCTGCTCCGCAAATTGACCGATATTCACGAGTACCTACTGCCCTTACGGCGAGAGAGAATTCGCTACGTGGTCGAAGGTGAACGAAATTTTTACGCCGCTAAAGAAATCATCGATGCCGTGAGCTTGCTTCGCGCGGTGGAGAATCCGTACGACCGGTTGGCGCTGGTCGGCGTCCTGCGATCGCCTTTAGGCGGACTGACCGATCAGCAAATCTACGACATGCATCGGCAAAATCTGCTCAATTATCAAGTCGCAGAAAAGCTTTTGGGCAAAGATTTTCCGCCAAGCTTGTCCGAGCTTTACAACGCGCTCGCTCGGCTGCACCAGGAGACCCGCGCCTTGCCCATCGGAGCTGCCATCGCGCACGTGTTCGCAACGTTACCTGTGGAGTTGCTCGCGGCTGGTTATTTTCACGGCGAGCAGGCAGTCGCCAATCTGCAAAAGCTTGCCCACCAGGCCGAGTTGCTCGGTCGCGAGGGGATGACCACGCTCAAAGAAGCCATTCGCCAATTGGAAAGACGGGTTCTCGAGGTCAAGGATGAGGGCGAGAGCGCGCTCGCCGAAGAACATCTCGATGCCGTGCGCATCATGAGCATCCATAAATCCAAGGGGTTGGAATTTCCAATCGTAATTCTCGCCGGCTGCCATAGCGGAGTGGAAGGCGGACGAGCCGCCGATGCAGAGGCATTGTTCGATTGGTCGACGGGGCTGACCGGAGTTCGAATCGGACAAATTTCCGATCTTGCCGGGCTTTACATTGCGGAAAAATCTCGGCTTCGAACCACTGAAGAACAAAAACGTCTGCTCTACGTCGCCATGACCCGAGCCCGCGAGCATTTGATCATTTCCTGCGCACCTGGGAGTCGGCGCTCGAGCGGCAGCTTCCTTTCGATGCTCGATAGTACGCTCGATCAACGGATCACCGCCGCGCAAAAATCGGAGACTATTTCCGTGGGCAAAGGAACAATCGCGATCGAGGTCGTGAGCGCAAACTTGACCGCGCCGAGCGCGGGTCAAAAACTCGCAACTGCGGCGGTCGATGTGATTTGGCAAGGTTTCATCGAATGCTGGAGACGCCGCGCGGTCCATTATGAAAGCACGCTGTCGTCAGCCCCGTTCGTTACGCCCTCGCGCCTCAAATATCAGGAACAAGCTTTGACCGAAGCAGGAAACCGAATCGATGAAGAAGTTTATGGCCGGACTCCGGCGCTCGTGGTGGGCGACCTCGCCCACCGGTTTCTGCAGCACTGGGATTTCGTCAACAACCCTACTCGGTTCGAGCACGTGCTTCACGATTGGCTTCCTCATGCCCTTGCGACAGAATTGGAATCCTCTCTCGCCCAAATCGAGTCCGAGCTCCAGCAAATCTTTGCCAGCTTCATTCGCTCAAGCGCCTATTCCGAAGTCGCCAGCGCGCGCATCCTCGGCCGCGAAGTGCCGCTCGTGATGCCTTGGAACGACCAAATCATGGAAGGCATTATCGATCTCATTTACGAAAAAAATGGCTTGCTTTACGTGGCCGACTATAAGACAGATAAGATCGCCAGAACCGAACTGAATCAACGCGCCGAGCGTTATCGGCCGCAAGCGGAAATTTATTTGCAAGCTGTGGAGCAAAGCCTTGGCCGTTCGCCCGCGGCATTCAAAGTGATTTTTTTACGGCTCGGCAAAGCCGTCGAACTCGGTAACCGAGAGAGAAATCAGGAGCTATGGCTTTTCTGAGCCGCTTTCTATGAAGGTCATCTTTCTCGACATCGAAACCGTGCCCACTGATCAGGCTTTGCTTGAACATGGGCTTCTCGAGCCCCAGTTGCAGCTCAACGAAGGCGATTTGATCAAGAAGCTGAGTCTCTCGGCGACCACAGCAAAAATTCTTTGTCTGTGCTACGCCATGGAACCCGCAGTGCACACCGCGATCGAAGTCCTCGATGGCGATGAGCGGGAAATCATCAGGGGATTCTGGACGCTTGCGGAAGACTGCAATCTATTCGTCGGGCATAACATTCTCGATTTCGACCTGCGTTTCATTTACCAGCGTTCGATTATTCACCAAATTAAACCGTCAAGAGATATTCCGTTCGCCCGGTTTCGGAACGCGCCGGTTTACGACACTATGCAGGAATGGAGCAAATGGGGTCGCGAGCATGTCAGCCTCGACGCGCTCTCAAAAGCGCTTGGCATCCCATCCCCGAAGGAAAGCCTCGACGGAGCGAAAGTTTATCCATACTATCGAGCCGGGAAGCTCGCCGAAATCATCGAATACTGCAAACGGGACGTCGATTCTGCCCGGAAAGTTTATCGCCGCCTGACGTTCACGAACGGCACATTGGCATAGCGTCTATTTGCGTCCTTGACGAAAAATAGCAATGCGGACGATCTTTGCAGGCCCATACCGAATCGCGCCTCGTTTGACTCCCCTTCAGCCAATCGATAATAATTGATTCAAATCCGCCGGGCTTGAGCTAAGCATCGCGATCCCACGCCTGCAGATTCCAAAGATTTGATAAGAGCGTAAAGGAGGCATTTATGGATCATCCTGCTGAGCAATCGTTCAAAGAACCGTCAGATAAAAAAACCCGAGCCGGGTACGGAAAATTTGTCCGGCCAAACACTCCCTACGACAACTTCATGGAGGCGCAGAATATTCCTATTTATCGCGACATCGGCGTGCGCCGAGTGCAGGATCTCCCACTCAAGCCTTGGAAGCGCACCGGGGGCAAAGGCACTTTCATTCAGCTCCTTGGCACCGAAGGCTTATGGGGCAGCTACGTCGTCGAAGTTCCGGGTGCGGGGGCCCTCAATGCCGAGAAACATCTCTACGAAGAGCAGTTCTTAGTGGTCGAGGGACGCGGCACCACGGAAGTGTGGGTCGATGGCAATCCGAAAAAGCTTACCTTCGAATGGCAGAAGGGTTCCATCTTCGCGATCCCGATGAACGCGATGCATCGGATCGTCAATGCGACCTCGAGCCCGGCGCTGCTACTGGCGGGCACCACGGCGCCCAATATTATGAACAACTTGGATAACGAAGATTTTATCTTTAATTGCCCGTACCATTTTAAAGATCGCTTCGATCCGCGCGACGATTATTACAAATACAGAGAGGACGTGACGCCGGACCCGTTGCGTGGCCTGGCCATGCGCCAGACCAATATTATCCCCGATGTCATGTCCTGCGAGCTGCCCCTCGATAATCGTCGCTCGCCGGGATATCGTCGCATCGAACCGCATATGGCTGGTCAGCAATTTTATTTTTGGATCGGCCAGCACGAAACCGGCCGATACTCGAAGGCCCATGCGCATGGATCGGCGGCAGTGCTCATTTGCCTCAGCGGCAAGGGATATACTTATACCTGGCCGGCAAAGCTCGGCACGCACCCCTGGGAAAAGGGCACGACAGAAGAAATTCGCCGGCAGGACTATGAACCGGTCGGTATGGTCAGCGCGGCCCCAATGAGCGGCAACTGGTTTCACGCTCATTTCGGCGCAAGCAAAGAACCGCTCCGCCTGACCGCCTGGTTTGGGCCCAATGCCCCGGGACGCGATCGGGGTAGGCCCGGCGAGAGGGCGATCGATTACGGCGCCATCGATATGAAGGATGGCGGCACGGCGATCCCATACAATGAAGAAGATCCGTTCCTACGCAAGGAATTCGAAGAAACTCTCGCCAAGGTCGGCGGGCAGTCGCGCATGGAGCCGGAACTCTACACGCACTCCTACTAGCTAGCAAAAACCGTCTACAGTCTCGCGTCCAGAGTTCGGAGTTTGGCTCAACGCCAGACGCTAGACTCTGGATGCTCGACAATCTCATATCCGAAGGAGTTTCATGGCCACCGCACAGAGAGGCTCGTTTTCGAGCGCCAACCGCCACATGCAGGAAGAAGAAAATCTGCAACTCACCAGCGTGGGTGTCGATATTGGCTCTTCGACTTCGCATTTGGTTTTTTCCCGCCTCGAATTGACCCTCGAAGGTTCGCGTTATCGCGTGACGAAGCGTGAAGTCTTGAACGAGTCTGACATCCTTCTCACTCCGTACGTCGCCGATACTCGGATCGACGTCGATGCTCTCGAATCTTTCATTAACCAGCAGTACAAAAAGGCCAAAATCAACCGAGATCAAGTGGACACGGGCGCTTTGATTCTTACCGGTGTAGCGGTGCGCCGACGCAACGCTCGCGCGATCGCGGAATTGTTCGCTGAAGAAGCTGGAAAGTTCGTCGCCGTTAGCGCCGGTGACGGTCTGGAAGCAACCATGGCCGCACATGGCTCCGGCGCGGTAGCCCACTCTGGGAAAATGGGCGGTGTGGTTTTGAACGTCGACATTGGTGGGGGTACCAGCAAATTTGCCATTTGCAATAACGGTAAGGTCGAGGAGGTGTCCGCCATCGACATCGGCGCGCGCTTACTCGCGTTCGACGAGAACGGCGCCGTCGTGCGGATCGAAGAAGCCGGTCGCAAGCATGCGGCCTCGGCGGGATTTTCCGTCGCCATTGGCGACAAAATTCCCGAGGTTAACTTGCGCAAGATGGTTTCGGGAATGATGGACAAACTGTTTACTATGCTGAAGCCCGACTCGATCACTGAAGACATCAGGAGTCTTATGCGGCTGCCGCCACTGTCTTATCGAGGCGAGATCGATTGCGTGATGTTTTCAGGCGGCGTTTCCGAATTTATCTACAATCGCGCCAAAAATAGTTTCGGCGATCTCGGTCCGCTGATCGCCGAAGAAGTACACCGGCGGGCCGGCAGCTTGGGATTGCTCGTGATGGAGCCCAACGCGCGCATTCGCGCTACGGTCATCGGCGCGTCGCAATATACCGTGCAGGTGAGTGGCAACACAATTTTCATTACGCCCGAAGATTCTGTGCCGGTGCGCAACGTCGCCGTGATCGCCCCGGAATTCCCGCTCAGCGAGGATAACTTCACCAAGGAGGCGGTCGGCGCTGCCCTAACGAACGCGCTGCGTCGGCTGGATCTGTTGCACGGTCGCCAGGCCGTTGCCGTTGCTTTTCACTGGGATGGATCAGCAACTTTTTTCCGCTTACAGGCTTTCTCCAGCGGCATTGCGGAGGGGTTAAAGGAAATTTTCGCCAAAGGTCATCCGTTGGTTTTGGTCAACGACGGCGATATCGGTGGGATCGTCGGACTTCACTTCCGCGAAGAATTGCAGTTGGAGGCGCCCATCATTTCCATTGACGGCATCGCGCTCAGCGACTTCGACTACATTGACATCGGCGCGCTAATTCCGTCTTCCGGTGCCGTGCCGGTGGTGATCAAGTCGCTCATTTTTCCGACAGCTCCCCAGAATTAGCGCAACCTGTCTTTCATCAGCGTGCCTTATCCAGCCATTGTTGCGATTTGGACTGGTGAATTCGGAAGCCAAAAGCCAGCAGCTGAGAGCACAACGTCGTCCGGTGTCCGACTTAGCCGTTTGATTCCAGGAAGTGACCGGATTTGACAAAAAGATTCGGGCATAAATCCCATCCGCTAAGGACTTTCTACGTTGACATAAACGCTTTGAGTTTTGCTTGACTTTTGTCGTGGTTCCACTTAAAAGCTCGCCAATCGAGCTACCGATGTTGTCCAAATACCGCGCCCGCCAATGTCCCAGTTGCCATTACTTTATCGGCTTTGCGGTTGGGAAATCCTTCCTGCACGGCGGAGCGGCTTTCCTGACCAATTTCTGTCTCAATTGCAACTATAAGCTTCCTGTGCATACAATTGTCCGCGGCAGTGGAGCCGCGAAACGGCGTTTGCGGCGACCGAAGCTCCGCTTGATTGTTGGCACGCAGGACTCAGGCACGCTTATCGGGATAGGTCAGAGGCACAGCGACATGATGGATACTAAAATTAGCCCTGCCGATTATGCCCGCCATTTGCGCGCCATCGGCCAAGATTTGGAAAATCTCCATCTCTCTACTTTCAACCTGGAGTACGTGGGCGACGCCTATCTTGTGTGGGTGCGCGCGGATAATGAGACGGATACCCATCCGGTTTTTCGCATCAGCAAAAATCGATTGCAGAAATTGTGGCGAAACAAAATGCCAGCTCGACCGGTCGGTCACGAGGAACGAGACGATCGGTCGCAATCTGAGACCGGGAAAAGACTTCGTTACTCTGTGCAGGAGCTCGATCGAATTGAACTCGAGCAGCGCGCGCGCCGCCAGCAGCAAAGCGGCAACACCGATGGCCACCGCCTATCTCAGTTGTTGCGCACGGTCGGAGATCTTGTCAGCGAAAGAGGCGAGCGGCTGCTGGGAATCGCGTGGCAGGAGCTATCGGTAAGCGTGGTCGTTGAGAAATCCAATGGCCGCAAAGAAATAGACGTGTTCCGCCCCGACAACTTATACGATCTCTGGGTTCGTATGTATTTAAAGCGCGATAACCGCGCGCTCCTCGATACCCCACACTAAATCTCAATCTTGGATTGCCCGACGACTGTGCGTCTAGCGCGCGTCCGCGCCAGAGCGCTCGCTCGCCGTAGTGAGCAGGATGGGTTTATGCGGCGCTGTTGCGGTGTCAAAGGGTGCTGGGATCAACAGAGTAAAGCTTGAACTTTCGCCCATACGACTGTTCACCTGAATTTGCCCGCCGAGAACGTCCACGTACTTCTTCACGAGATAGAGTCCCAGGCCGACGCCGCCGTGCAAAGTCGCGCCGCCACCGGACAAACGCTGAAAGCGCTCGAAAATTTTCGGAATCTGCTCCTGCGGAATTCCTTCGCCGGTATCAAGTACTTTGACCTGGAGCATTTTTTCTCGCTGCAGGTACCGTGCGACTATTCCGATAGTTCCCCGCTCAGTAAACTTAATCGCGTTATCAATGAGATTTTCCAAGATCCGGCTGAGCTTGGCCCGGTCGCATTGCACGGATGGCAAATCCGCAGGATAACTCCATACCAACTGCACCTCTTTAGCCACCCCACTGTCGTAGAACGATCGCAGCTCGGAGAAAAATTCCCACAAGCTAAACGCGTGAAGCTCAACATGAAGCTTTTCGGCTTCCACATTGCTCAGTTGCAAAACCGTATTGATCAAGCGATGCAACTCCTTGGATTGCCGTCCTACGGTTTCGATCGCCTTTTCCTGGATCGGGGTCATCTCTCCCAGCACACCCTGCAAAAACATATCGGCATAACCAGTGATCACGTTCAACGGCGTTTTGAGCTGTGTCGAAATGACCTTTAAGAATTCATCCTTTACCTGGTGGGCGCTGCGAAGCTCATCGGTTTGTCGCCGGCTTTGATCATAGAGTTCTGAGTGTTGGACAGCGACCGCTGCCTGGCCGACCAGCGTCGACAGAAAATCGACCTCTTCCTGATTGAAGTCATGCTCGTTTCGGGTCAGCCACACAGAACACCCGAGCATCTCCCCATTAGCCGCGAGCGGTAAAGCGACGAGGGACACCAGACCTTCATTCTCAAAAAACTCACGATCCTTAACTTGCGTATCGGTGAATACATTACGAACGGTAAGAATAGCTCCCGATTGCGCCACGCCATCGATCAAGCGCACCAACTCCTTTGCATGTTCCAGCGCGCTGACTTTGAAACCACGTGCGGCGGCGGTCTCGAACTTTTGGTTGGCAGAATTTCTGACCCGAACGCAGGCCGCGGCATAGGGCAAATGGATCAAAGCCGAATCCAGGAATGATTCGAGGATCTGGGTTTTATCAATGGTCGACGTCACGGATCGGTTCACTTCATGCAGTACTTCCAGCCGTTCCCGCTGACGACGAATTTCCGTCGCGGCTTTTTGCTGCAGTCTTACCTGTTCGTCTTTGCTTCGCGCCGTGCGCCGCATGCGTGCGACTTGCGCGAAGTAGCCATAGAAGAGTGAAATCACAAACGGAAATGGCAATCTCAAATAGACCTGCGGATCGAGATCTACCGCGCTACGAAAAACGAAATACGCATACCCAAGCGGCGCCAATATTGTAGTGATCAGCAAGCCGCGAGCCTCATTACAAATGCAGCTCACGACTATCGTAAATAAGCAAGCAACGTAGAAATCAGGAGTGGCAGTCCCGCTGGTGCTAAAAACCGCAAGCAACACGATGGTGTCGAAGATCAGTAGCGGTGCGTAGAAATAGGGCGAGTCGAACAGATCGTCAGCCAAAAAATACAGCGTTGAGTGACTCAGCAAATACAGAGCTAGGAGCGCCTGGATTTGTGTTGGCGTCAACCAGTCGCTCGGAGTGTAGTACAGGAGATACGAAGAGAGGATAACCAGCGGCCATCGCAAGCGGATGACGGTCTCTTTGCTTGCCGCGTCGAAAAGCCGATCGAGATTCCAGCTGTGCGAGCGTCGGGGAGAATCGAGGGTTGCGATTTTTTCCATGGGCTGAGCTTCCCTGGCGATATGTGCATATAATATGCCAGCAGCCATTCGCCCTGACAGGTCCGCGAAGACTTGCCGATTTGTCTAAGCAATTTGACTGGTTGTTTACGGCGTGACGGCCTTCTATTAAAAATTATTTTTCCCAAACGCACAAATCGCTTAAACGGGGCACACTTTTGTCGTGGGAGCTCGTTGGACCACAGAGCAGGAGGCGTTCAAGATTTCGCCGGCGCAGAGCTACTGCTAGCGAGAGTTAATCTTTGCTTGAGCGCTACGAACCGCGCGTATAATGTCTGCGTAGCCGGCGCACCGGCAAAGATTGCCGGCAAGATATTCGCGGATCTCTTGGTCGGAAGGGTTCCGATTCTGTTCGAGAAAGGCTTTGACGGTAAGCACGAACCCGGGCGTGCAGTAGGCACATTGTAACGCGCGCTCTTCGACGAAAGCTTGCTGGATCTCGTGCAGCGAAGAGCCCGTCTGGAGTCCCTCTAACGTGGTGATCTCACCGGCGGCGCGCGTTGCCAGCAACAAGCACGAGCTCACCGGCTGCCCGTCAACGAGCACGGTACAGCTGCCGCAAACGCCGACCCCGCAGCTCTCGCGCACACTCCAGAGCTTCAAACGCTCGTTCAGCACCTCGAGCAACGTATCCGCGTCGTCGATCGTGAGCGTCTCTAACCGTCGATTGATGCTTAGAGTAATCTCGCGTTTCATGCGTAATAAAAATCACCAAGCGGCGCTGAGTTGCTCGACCGCCTTTTTTACAAACAGGCGAGCCATACGCCGTTTGTACCATTCTGAGCCGCGGAGATCGGCAAACGGCGCAATTTGCTGGTCCACAGTGTCGAGCAGCCGCTCGATAACGGCGGAATCGAGCGTCTGATCCTTAATAAAATCTAATCCGCCGACGAGTACCGGCGTAGACGCCAACCCGCCCAGCGCAACGCGCAATTCACGACAGCGACCGTTGGCTTTGGTCAAAAAGGCGGCGACCCCCAGACAGGGCCAATCGTTGGCCGAAAGCGTGTTGTAGCGCAAGTAAACAGCGCGGCTGTTCTCGGGCATGAACGGAACCTTGATATCGATCAACAGCTCGGCTGGTTCCAGGACAGTTTCGTACAAGCCGCGAAAAAACTGACCGAGTGGCACAGTGCGCGCGCCGTTGGCGCCAAACAAGCTGACCTCGGCGCCTAGAACCAGGAGCGCGGGCGGCGGATCGAGACGGTAATCCGCATGGGCGAGGTTGCCGCCGACCGACGCGGTTTGCCGAATCCGTACATTGCCAATCTGTCCAAACGCATCGGCGAGTGCCGGAAATGACGCCCGAATCACCGGGGAACACTCGAGGCGCCGATGCGTCACAAGAGCACCGATCCGTATTCCGTCCGACTCCACGTTGATTTCAGCCAACCCGGGAATTGTTTGCAAATCGACGAGATAAGGATAATAGAGAGCGCGCTGCTTCATCAAAATCACCAACGTCGTCCCGCCGCCGAGCGCGCGCGCATCGTCACCGTGCCGAGCGAGCATTGCCACCGCCTCAGGCAGGGAACGCGGCTGCAAAAGGTCGAAGGATCGGATCGTCATGATGATAACCTCGCAGCTAACCTGCTCGGTCGGGCTAAGTCAAGTTATCCGTGTGAACTTCGTTCCGATATTGCACCAGACGCGAAAACCGCACTCTGAGTCGACGCCTTCGGCAGTTGACACCGCCCACTAACTCTGAGAAGAATCCGACCAAGAGGAGGGTAAGAACATGTTTGCAAGTATCCGGCACATCGCCGTCATGACCGAGAACTGGGACCGAGAGGCAAAGTTTTATCAGACCATTTTTGGCATGAAAAAGATCACCAACGGCATGACCGATGAAAAAGGTGAATACAACAAAAACCGCGGTCATCTGAGCGACGGGGTGATTGGTCTTGCCCTCTTGCAACGCCAGCCCGGTTTCAAGTCGGGGCTCGATCATTTCGGCTTCGCCGTCGAAGATGTTCAGGTCGTTCGCGACCGGATCAAACAATCCTATCCGGACGTCAACATTCACCAGAGCCAAAGCCATGTGCCGTTTGCCGGCTTGCGCGGCCACGACCCCGATGGCAACCAGTGGGATTTATCGCAGAAAGGCATGGACAACGTCCGCGAAGGGTACGTCGAGTTCGGTTGGGAACAACCGCGCTGGATCAATCACATCTGCATTCGGAGCGGTCGTCCGGCTCATATCGCCGAGTTTTATCAAAAAGTTTTCGACCTCAAACCAGTCGAAGGCATTTCGGGCGACAACAGTTACTATTTGACCGACGGCAAAGTCGGATTGGCGATTCGACCCTGGGACATGGTGCAGTATCGCGGGCACATGGCGGGGCTGGATCACTTTGGCTTCAAAGTAGACAATTTGGAGCAAACCAAAAAAGATCTCGAGGCTCTCGCCGCTGCCGCTCCCGCTTCAGCGCCGAGAAAAATCGCCATCGGCCGCGACGGCGAAACCCGCCAGAAAAATTTGGAAGGCTGCAAGCTCTGCAAGCAGAGTCTCTCGGATCCCGACGGTGTGCTGCTGGATTTGACGGATTGAAAGAATTCGAATCGCCGGGAGCCTAGCGGCACATCAGTCAACCTTAGGAGGACCCATGGAGTTTGCCAATCTCAACGACACCATGCGCATGGCCAATGATGAAAATAAACGCTTCGTGCCGCTTTTTGGCAGCGATACTTTTCGTTCCTGGATCATCTACTTTCACCCGGGCGAGCACACGGATATGCATTACCACCTGTCGCCGGAGACATTTCTCGTGCTGCAAGGCAAGGCGTCCGTCAAGGGTTTGAAAGGCGAAGAGCGCACCATCGAGAAAAACGAAATCGTTTTTTTCGGCGCCAAAGATTATTACCAGATCACTAATGTGGGGACTGAACCGCTAGTGCTCGTGGGCAACCGGTCCGAAGCATTCGGCGGCGCCCACGTAACGGCTGAGGAAAAAGCTTAATTCACCTTCCCACCGCGTTAGCCACATAAACCACTTGCCAGGATGAAAAATTCATCCGCGTTACGGCTGCTCGTTTCAATCTCTTTCGTTCTGGCAGTTGCAGCATCCATTGCTAAAGCAGCCGAAGAAATCAAAATTGCCTCTACCGGTCCAGGATTAAGCACGCTGCCGCTTGAGATCGCCGCGCGCAAGGGCTTTTTTCGCGATGAAGGATTCGAGGTTCTCACCATCACCATGAGAACCAATATCGCGGTGAGCGCCCTGCTGAGCCGCAACGTCGACTATGCCACGCCGAGCACCTCGACGATCAAAGCCGCGACGGCCGGCTTGCCGGTCAAGACGATCGCGGTCTTGCTAGGCCGGCCCGATTATTTTCTCACTGTCAAACGCGAAATACGCTCGGTCAGGGATCTCAAAGGCAAGCGCATCGCCATCGGCAGCTACGGCGCCGCCGCAGATCTGGCGCTGCTCACGGTGGCAAAACAAGACGGTTTGGACCCCGATCGGGACCTCATCCGATTGCAAATGGGCGGCGCCGCGGCCCGGTACGCTTCGCTAATTGCCGGCAGCGTGGACGCGACGATTTTAACCCTGCCGTACAATTTGCAAGCTGACAAAGCCGGTTACAAGGACCTGCTGTGGTTCGGCGAGCGTCTAGAATTGCCGCTAGCCGGTTTGGCAACACGAGATGAAACCATTCAGAAAAACCCCAAGCAAGTTCTCGGCATTGTAAGAGCGACTTTCCGCGCTATGGCCTTCGCCGGCGCCAACCGCGAAGAAACCATCCTGTTGATGATGAACTGGCTTCGGCTCGACCGCGAAGTGGCGGCACGAAGCTACGAGCTGGGCAAACGGAGTTGGGCCGACGGTGGGGTCGTCTCTGACGCCGCGGTGCAAACGCTGATCGATCAATCGCTGTTAGAACTCAAAACCAAAGACGCCATCCCTCTCGACAAGGTTCGCAACTGGAGCTTCGCAGAACAAGCGAGGCGTGATATGGGAAGCCTAGGCTCGATGAAATAAACTCATTGACGTGTTTGATTAAGGCTAAACCATTCTGAACTTAGATATTTTTTTCGATTGTTTTCTTTTTTCATTATTGCCCGCCAAGCCTGATTCCGTTGCCTGACCCCGGAGAATAGTTGTGGCGAACCAAGCAGTC
>DATIEH010000375.1:0-3026 GCA_035455905.1 Binatia bacterium
CATGCCTCCAGTATTTTCTTCCAATGGTCTTTGTACATATTATCGCGCCCCCTGCCCTTCTCATGACGATTTTCTGATGTAGATAATGATAAACCCGCGGCAATGAGAAAAACGAGTAAAATGATGTCAGCCGTTTCCATAATGCACCCCCGCGAATCGACGACTTCCTGCCGTCAAACGGCAACCAGCTTTGGAATATAAACCGCGCCTTCGGTCCTCAGTAAGTCGCAGCTGAGAACAACGACGCGCCGGAGAAAAGCGACAGGACGATTAGAGCGGGAGGATAGGCGGAGAACGATTATGTGAAAACCCTAGAACCGATGCTTGTGGGCCCCTGCCGACGAATGAGACGGGAAGAATTGTCCCGGTGAGTTGAAACGCAACTGGGCGACCCTGCACCAATCCAGCCAACGTGAATTTTGAAAAATCTTTTTTGCCAGACAGTCCGGTGACAGCGAGGGTTTCGAGAGCTTGTTTCGGTGCGAGTAGTTTATCGTCGTGCCGTGACGAAAGCTCGATTTGAACGGGTGGGACCAACGGTTGCACGCCAATAAGTAGCGCCAAAAAAATAATGACTTGCCATGCAAGCGAAGGTCGTAACGTCTTCATTTGGATTGGAACCATTTGTCAGAATACCTGTCCATTACAAGGGTCCGCCCGAAACAATCGCTTGAAAGCGCCGACGACAAGATCTAGTCTCAAAGCGGCCGCTGAGGAACGACAATGAAGCCTGCGTTGTTTCTCTCCCTGTTTTGCCCACCTTCGACATTTCTGAGTGTAACGCTCACTATTCCCTTTATCTATTTTCTTTCGCGAATCGGTTGGTTGGGATCGATGATAGGCGAAGTGGTTAGTTCTATTGACTATGACAGAATCTCTCTGCGCAAATCATGATAGCTCGGCTGAAAGGAGATCAATCATGCCGTGGATCAGGACATTCGAAGAGAACGAAGCACGGGGACTATTGCGTTGGGTTTATCGAGTAGCCCGCTGGAGACAGGGTCGGGTTCCCAACATCGTCAAAGCTTCCAGTCTCAATCCGCGAGTTTTAGTCGCGTTGGGGCCGCTTTATCGCGCCGTCATGGAGGGAGCATCGCCGTTAACTCGCGCGCAGCGTAAAATGATAGCCATCGTGGCCTCACGAGTGAATAATTGCTTCTATTGAACCGAGTCAAACGGAGAGTTTCTCCGTGAAGAACTGAACGATGCCGATTTGGCGGATGCGCTGATGACCGATTATCGGTCTGCTCCGATTGATCCGGAGTTTAAAGAGCTCTTGTGTTTCACCGAGAAAATCGCGCGCGACGCCGGCCAAATTACTGCCGATGATGTCGCTAGACTGCGTGGCGCCGGCTTTTCGGACCGAGCAGTTCTCGATACGGCGCACGTTGCGGGATTTTTCAGCTACATGAACCGCGTGGTCCAGGCCCTCGGCGCCGACGCCAAGGCTGACATCACGACGCCATTAAAAATCAAAAACTGGCTCGATGCTTCATCTGAAGCGCATACCTAAATTACTGCCGCGCGGCTTGCTTGTTTTTCGCCAGGGGGCGCAACGATGTGGTCGTTTGGCAGGGCAGATTTGGTAGCCGACAGAAAACCGGCGAATGCTAGCTCAGAAATTTTTTCAGAGTCGCCGAAAATTCAAAGCTCGCATCAGTTCCAAGATCGTAGGGATGAATGCGCTGTTTGGCGATGGCGCGGAAGTATTTCTCCGGCTGGCGATCTTGGGAGATCAGTAGGACGTTTCGGCCGAGCGTGTGTGCGATGGCGAGCTCCAAGGCCACGTTAGCGTTCAATCCCGTGAGATCGACTACGATGTGTGTCGCGCGGCAGATCTCGTCCCAAATCGAGCGCAGAATGTCGGGCTCGAGCACGTTATCGCCGCGGATGTACTGAATTGCGCCGCCGCACGATTCGGCGATGATTCGGCTCACCGTGCTCGCCCAATGGGGCCCGAACGCAGTCACGTGAAAGCACCGCTTTGCTAACGGATCCGGATAGTCTCCCGGCCAGCTTGGAAATGCGATTTGCGGTGCGCTGGCGCCGATAAATCCCAGTGACGAAGCAATGAGCAGTCGCGCCTTTACCGGATCCTTTTCAGCGTCGGCATCGATGGACGCAAGGGCTTGTCGGACGCGAAAGTCGCTGCTCGATCCATAATGAGAACGCAAAAACTCGATCGAGGCAACTACCGAGCTCCCGGCGCGACTTCGCTGCAAACCGTAAAGGGTCTCATCGAGTGCCCGACCAAGTTCCGCCGCGCCGTCGCCTTCCGAAGTAATCCGAACGGGTTCGAGATCGAGATCGAAGGGCAGGTCTTGATCTTCAAACGCGACGATGATGGCGGGCCGGCCAAGCGCCAGAGCAATGCCGAGTTCGTAAGCGACATTGGCCACGGCGCTCATCCCCTGGAGATCTGCATTTCTTTTGAAGTCTGTAAAATCGAAAATCCCGATCGCCGCTTCGCGCAATTGGTTCCAGCGTAGCGAAGCCGGCTCGCGAGTGGATTGCACTATAAGCCGCTGCAATTTCCGCTCTGCGCAAGCGCGTTCAACCAACTCACCGACTTCGTCGCCGCCTGAGTAAAAAACCGCGGATGGTTTTTGCGCTGAGCTATGGGTCGGCCAAATGGGCGAGATCAACATCAAATGATGGCGTAGAGAAAAATTGCGAATGTTCAGCGCTGTCTGCCGAAGCGTTTCGCTCTCGAGCTTGAGCGAGTCGCCGTCCTCCGGCAGCTTGGCTAACGCTTCACGGCTGTCGCGCAACTCGCCCATCAATGCCATTCCCGCCCGTCCTTCCTCGCCCGTCAGATTGCCGCCGGCGGTTTCGTTGTAAACGTAGCGCTGGAGGTCCTGATGAAGCTTTACGATGAGCGCCAGACGAGTACCCTTATCCCGCTTGTTGTCCGGTGTGCCGCGGCTCGGTTCGAGCAAGGCTTCGCCCAAACGGAGCATGGCATCCTGAAGTCGGCGCGCGTTGATCTGTTTCTCCGCCAGTGTCGAACCGGGTCTTTGAATAAC
>DATIEH010000376.1:0-3252 GCA_035455905.1 Binatia bacterium
TCGCCGATGTCGCCCTCGGCGCCGCTGTCCTGGATAAAATCAAAGCCAAGCACTCCGGACTGCAACTGCACTTGGAGTGATGGAACGATGGAGTGTTGGGGTAATGGGCTAGTCCAAACTCCATCACTCCATCACTCCATCACTCCGACACTCCACTACTCCATTCTTCTGCGCACGTCCGCGCCGCGCATTGCGGAAGTCGCAACCGCGTTTCAGATCGTTTGTTATCCGATGCTGTAGACAACTCCAAAACCGGTGTTGTTATCTCGGATGAAGGAAAGATTTTTTTCCTTGCTTGACGAGTTCTCCGTCCTTGGATAGCGTGAACCGAGAACTTATTCCACAGACAATCGGAAAATTCATGACCAAAGTCGCCCTCGCCCAGATCGAATCGTCCACGAACAAGGAGGAGAATCTCCGCTCCGCCGTTTCGATCATTGAACAGGCAGGCCGGCGCGGCGCGGAGTTAATCACTTTTCCAGAGTTCCTGATGGCGTTCTCTCCGGCGAGTCAAAGTCCCGAGGAACTGTCGAAGATCGCCGAAGCCGTCGATGGACGCTTTATTTCAACTTTGTGCGAAGCCGCGAGTAAAAACCGCGTTGCCGTTTTGGCGACAATCTACGAGACCTCGGCAACCCCGAGCCGAGTGTTTGACACGGCAGTCTGGCTCGATGCATTCGGGAATGTCGCCATGACTTACCGAAAAATTCACCTCTACGATGCATTCGGCTTCAAGGAATCGGACAAATTCGAGCCTGGCAGCGCGATTTCGCCGCCAGTGGTCTCTGGCGAATGCCGTTTCGGCGTAATGATTTGCTACGACCTTCGTTTTCCAGAAATGGCGCGCATCCTCGCCCTTGAAGGCGCGAATATACTGGTTGCTCCGGCAGGTTGGGTTCAAGGCGACTTAAAGGTGGATCATTGGCAAACCATGATCAAAGCACGAGCACTCGAAAATGGCTGTTACATCATTGCTCCCGGTCAGACCGGCAATATCTATATCGGCCATAGCATGATCGTCGACCCACTCGGCCGAAGCCTCGTCGATCTCGGCGCAGAAGAAGGTTTGGAAGTCGTCGAGTTGAATTTGGCTCTCGTGCAAGAGACCCGCGAAAAGCTGCCGCTGTTGAAAAATCGCCGCGCCGACGTCTATGCCCGTAGTCCCACCGCGAAGCTTCCCTGATTATCGCCGTGCGTTTTGAGCGGGAAATCGCCGCCGCATTCGCTTTCATCGCGGGGATCATGAAACCTGTCCTGAATACGAAGTTGTAAGGGCGGATGCTGCGCTCGTCCTCCTGTCTTCTGTCTTCGTGGTGAATTCTGTGTTGCCGATTTGATTCTGTTAATGCCGCGTTAAAAAAATACGGGCTTTTTCACATTTGCCCACGTGCGGGGTTTTAGACTGTATGGCGCATCCAAAGTTACAACTGCCGCTCCCTTTCGAGCAGATCCTGTGCCGCCATGAACGGGAGATTATGCGCTACCTGCTGCGCGCATCAGGCGATCGGGACGATGCCGCGGATCTGTTCCAGGAGACCTGGCTGCGCGCTTACCGCGCTTATCCGCGGCTTGAGCCAGACCGCGAAGTCAGGCCGTGGCTATATGCGATTGCCGTCAATCTCTGTCGCAATCGGGCGCGCGACGGCGCCCGCCGGAGGCGCGTGATCGTCGCGGACGATCAACAAGATTCCGCAGCGGAGAGAGCTGGCAAAACGCATCGGTCGCATCATGAAAACGACGGCTACGCGACGGTGCGGCTGGGTGAATTGATCTCGGCCCTGCCGGAACGACAGCGTGAGGCGCTGCAACTGCGCTACTTTGCCGGATTAGATTATCCTGAAATAGCGAAAATCATGAAATGTTCCCAACCCGCCGCGCGGGCCAATGTGTCACAAGCGCTGCGGAAACTAAAATCCTTGTGGTGATCATATGAAGCTCGAAAAACTCATTGGCGGAAGCAGCGAATTTAACGAACAAACCATCGAAGAAATGCTACGCCGCTCGCGCCCCCGCATCGATCACGCGCTTAAAGCCATGCGCCGACCCGAGGTCGCAGTCGGCGTGGTAAATTCGCCGCTTGGCGCTTTGCTTGTGGCTCTCGGCGGGCGCGGCATTTTGCTCATCCACTATCTGGGCGGCGCCGATGATCTGGAAAGCGCCATCGCCAAGCTTCGGCTCGCAGTGGACCCCGTGGAAGATCGCAGCAAGATCAAGGCGGTCGGTGCCGAAATTGGTCGCTATCTCGCCGGGGACGCCGATGCGTTGCGCCGTGATGCCGATCTGACTCTGGCACCGAGTCCGTTTCAGAAAAAAGTTCTTTATAAGCTCCAGCAGGTCCCGCGCGGCGCGGTGGTGAGCTATCAAGCTTTGGGCGCGGCGGCGGGCGCGCCGAAGGGAGCGCGGGCCGTCGGCAATGCGCTGCACAACAATCCGGTGCCGATTTATGTGCCCTGTCATCGGGTAATCGCTTCCGACGGTGGTCTCGGCGGTTACGGCGGCGGCATCGCGCGCAAGCTGAAGCTCCTGCGGAGCGAAGGCTTTGCGCTGAGCAAAGCAGACGAAAGGCTTCCGGACAGCGTAGTCTGGGGCCACACAGGCACCAAGGTTTTTTGTCGAAGCACATGCCATACCACTGCGCGAGTGGACCGGACGAAGATTGTGTTTTTCGCCGATCCCGAAGAAGCGAAACAAGCCGGCCTACGGCCGTGTAAAATTTGCCGGCCGGGGTAAAAGCGCTCGAAGCCCGAAAAATTTTGCCGGCGCGCGTGCGTTGTGTGTCTGGAGACTGTAAGTCCACACAGGAAGTGAGCGGTCATGAGTCGACCAACGAAGGCAAAGATCCATAAGCAAAACTATGCCGAGCTCGATCTGCCCTACCGGCCGCCTTACGACTGGCAGAGCATCCTGCGCTTCTATCAGTCGCACTCGATCACGGGGATCGAGCGTGTCAGCGAAGATTATTTCGAGAGAGCATTTCGCATCAAAGGGACGTTGGGATTTGTCCGAGTTCAAGCCGGAAAAAATTGTTTGAGAGTCCGACTCGCACCCGACAAGCCTGGGATCGTCACAGAAGTAAAAACCCGCGTAGGGAAAATGTTCGATCTCGATTGCGATCCCAGTGTGATCGCGGCGAGCTTTGCGCACGTGCCGCTCTTGGCAGGACTGTGCGCGCGTTTCCCAGGATTGAGATTACCGCGCGGCTGGGATCCTTTTGAGACCGCGATCTGCACGATCCTGGGCCAATTGGTGTCA
>DATIEH010000377.1:0-3682 GCA_035455905.1 Binatia bacterium
AAACGGGAATATCCGGAGCAGGGCATGACCAGCACCGAGTATGAGAAGGCGGAGGACAAGTGGTTGCAGTTAACCAGAGCAATTACGAAAAGGCAAAACTGAATGGGGACTGGAGTAATGGAGTGCTGGATTGGTGGTTTCGAACCAATACTCCAACCAACACTCCATCACTCCGACTGGTGTCAGGCGTCGCGTCTCACGGTTTTTTCGCCTTTGGCCCGAACGGCTCCGGTTGAAACGGCGCGTCGCGCTCGCGTAAGAATGCCTCAAGACCGCCTTGCCGTCTGGCTTCTTCCAAGCGCTTGTTAAACTCCTCGCGTTTACTCAGGCGGGCCATGGCCGCAAGCTCGGCATTAAGTGCCCAGGCTTTGCGGAGCCCCATCATTTCCAGCCCTTGCGTCGAAATGTGCAAGTTGATCTTTACCGTCTCAGGCGGCACATGAGCGATGCGCTCGACATACTTGAAGCAGGTTTCCAATAGATCGGCTTTGGGCACGACTTGGTTGATCAAACCGATGCGCAGGGCCTCCTTAGCGTCGACATGATCGCCCGTAAGCGAGTAGCGTAGCGCGTTTTTGAATCCTGCCAAGGCGACCCAGATAAAATCAGTGTTGGCCGCATGCCTTACTTGCGGCTGGCCGAAAACGGCATCATCCGCCGCGATTGTAATGTGACAGGTGAGGGCGAGAGATGCGCCGGCACCTAGGCACCAGCCGCTCACGGCGGCGACGATCGGTTTCGGATACAGCCACCGATTGAGTTGCCGCTGCAGTATATCTTTGCGATCGGCATCTCTGAATCGATTGTACACTTGGTTCAGCGACGTTCCTTCAGGAACGCCGTAGGGCCATGCGGTCGGCGGCTCGTTGTCTTCGCTGATATCTTCGCCCACGGAGAAGGCGCCGTTCGCGCCCGTGAGGATCACGCCGCGAATCTCTGGATCGTTTTCGGCCTCGGCAAGCGCCTGATCCAGCTCGCTCATCAGTTGTTCGTTCAACGCATTCAGCTCTTTGGGCCGATTGAGCGTGATGAGTACGCCGCTGCGCTGCTTTTGATAAAGAATCGTTTTGTAATCAGGCATGAACTGCTCCTCTCAATTGGGCGTAACGGTATTGGCGATTCAGATCCAAGGCTCCGGTGCTCCATTACTCCGGTTTCTTTTTTGCTCGGGGTCCAAACGGCTCGGGTTGAAACGGACCGTCGCGCATTTGCAAATATTCCCGAATCCCTTTGTTGGCGCGTGCATCGTCCAGGGGTTTACGTAATTCTTCACGCAGCATCACGTGTGCCGGCGCGGACATTTGCTTGTCATAGGTCAGCGCATCGCGGAGTCCCATCATATCGAGGCCCAACGTGGCGACCTGCAGATTGATCTTCACGGTTTCGGGCGGCACCTTGGCGATCCGCTCGACAATGTCGAAGCACTCATCGAGCAATCGGTCGGCGGGCACGACTTTGACGACCAAGCCGATGCGCAGGGCTTCATGAGCGTCGATGTGATCACCGGTGAGACCGTAGCGGAGCGCATTCTTATAGCCGCCGAGCAAAGTCCACATGAAGCTCGTGTTGGAGCCGTGGCGGACTTCGGGCTGAGCAAACACCGCGTTCTCAGAGGCGAGCATGATATGGGTGTACAGCGAAAGCCAGGAGCCGGCGCCCATGGCCCAGCCGTTGATCGCGCCGATGATCGGTTTGCCGAACTCCCACATGCGCCGAAAATTACGCGGATCGATGCGCCACGAATCAATCACTTCGGCGGCAGTTTGACCGTGCACAATGCCATAGGGCCAGTGAATATCGCGGCGTCGGCCAGCGCGATTGCCTTGATCCATGCCGGCGGAGAACGCGCGGCCCGCGCCCGTAAGCACGACGGCGCGAATTTCATTGTCCTGCTCGACTTCGTCTAAGGCCAGGTGCAACTCTTTGATCATGCTCCGGCTGATCGCGTTCATCGCATCGGGACGGTTGAGCGTGATCAGCGCGCCGCCGCGTTTTTTTTCGTAGAGTATTTCTTGGTATTCGGGCATGAAGACTCCTTTAAGAGTTCAAATCGTTCAATCCGTTCAAATGGTTTCAAATCGTCGGACCATCCGATAACGGCTTGAATAGTTTCAACGATTCGAACGGCTTGAACTATCATTTCTTGTTTTTTCTCTCTTCCTCCAGCTGCCTCAAAAACGACAGATCCATGACATCGGCGCCGTTGATGTTCATGGTCGAGAGCAGCTTATCGCTGACAATCATGTTCTCCATCGATTTGACGGTGACGACGGGCAGTCCGGGTGATACTTGGCTGTAAACCCGGCGCGTCTCTTCGAGCTCTTCGGTGTTGTTGGATTTATAAAACTCGCCTAGGTATTTAATCACGGCGTCCTTGTTTTTCTCGTCGCGATAAAAATCCATCCCATCGGCGAGGCCGCGCATGAAATTCATCACGGTCTCGCGATCGGTCTTGATGAAGGAGCGGGTCGTGACCGGTCCGGCGACTACGTATTCATAATCCGTTTTCGAAAAGTCGACCCATACAGGCAAGCCGGCTTTGCGTGCGCGCACCGTAATCGGCGGCTGAAAGACCGAGGCATCCACGTGTCCGCCGGCAAGCGCTGCCCAGCGTTCTCCCTGCGCGCCCAGCGCAATAAGCGCCACGTCCTTCTCGGTGAGGCCAAGCTGGCGCACGGCCAGGCGAGCGATAAAGTCCGTGCTGGCGCCCAATTGGCTGATCGCGACCCGTTTGCCTTTGAGATCCGCGGGCTTCTTTATCGCCGAACTGCTGACGAAAACATAATCGAGTTTGTTGCCGGTCGCGCCAATCACCGCGAGGTCCTTGGCTCCTTGCGCCCATGCGAGAATAACGCCCGAGCTTCCCTGTTGGAGCATGCTGACATCGCGGGAAATGAGCGCCTGCACCGCTTCGCGGCCGCCGCGCATGAAAATCGGCAGCACCTTTAATCCATGTTTTTCAAAGGAGCCCGAGCGGTGCGCGACCCAAAAAAAACTGGTCGATCCGCCGAGCGCGTAGGGCACGCGTACTTCCTTGAGGGGTTTCGATTGCGCCAGAAGCAGACAGGGTGAAAGCAGGCAGGTGAGCAGGGTAGCGATGTGTATGCCTAGCGAGGCGTTATCAGAGCCGATTCTCGAAACTGATCTAATCTTCCCCCTTTGAAAAAGGGGGATCGAGGGGAATTTGGGTACACAAAAAATCCCTCCTAACCTCCCTTTGTTAAAGGGAGGGACAGATGTCCGATACCGCCGTTCTCTGCGAGCGAACAATTTCGTTGTGATCACTTGATCTCCACTAATGCGTCGACGGCGATGACGCCTTCTCCTTTGGGCAAGACGATCAATGGATTGATGTCCAAGCCAACGAGTTGGTTGCCGAGGCTCATTGCCAGATGCGAAACGCCGACGATCGCGTGACACAATGAATCGATGTCCGCGGCAGGTTTGCCGCGCACTCCGGCAAGAATCGGAAATCCACGCAGCCGCGCGATCATGTCGCGTGCTTGCTCGAAAGACAACGGCGGAATCCCGACGACGACGTCTTTAAGCAATTCGACCAGAATCCCGCCGAAACCGCAGAGCACCACGGGACCGAACAATGGGTCACGATTGATGCCGAGAATCATCTCCACGCCAGCGCCGGCCATGCGCTGCACGATCACGCCGGCGATTTTCGCGGTGG
>DATIEH010000378.1:0-4015 GCA_035455905.1 Binatia bacterium
AAGTTTTGTACCTCAAAAGGCCGATATTAGCGACGCAAGCGAACAGTGAAGCAGCCTCATACTCGGAGAGATAGCAGTGGAGTTTGAGGAGTACCGCAAAACCAGGATCTGGCGTGAATGTCTCCCGCTGTCATAACAGACGCCGTAGCCTTGGCGCGGTACAAAAGAGACGTTGAACAGTTTTCGACGACGTGAACCAATTTGCGATTTCTCCATATCTTGAACCGGAGTTAATGACCAGTCTAGTATGACGCCGCAGTTACCGGCGTAGGCAGAAGGAGGCGCTATGGTCGCGATTATTTTGTTGCTGTTGTTTCTTGGCCGTGCCGAATTGTTGGCACAGACGCCGTATTATCAGGGGAAGACGATTACTTTCATCGTCGGCTCCGGCGCAGGCACGGCGTACGACATGTATTCGCGCCTGCTCGCGAACCACCTCGGTAAGCACATCGTGGGGAATCCGACGGTCGTGGTACAAAACATGCCGGCGGCGGGGGGTATGGTGGCGGCAAATTTCGTGTACGGAGTCGCCAAGCCCGACGGTTTGACCATCGTGTCGATCAATCCGGCGCATTACTTCAATCAGTTGCAAGGCAACAAGGAAGTAAAATTCGATTGGCCGAAATTCACCTGGCTCGCGAGCTCGGATAAGTCCGAGCACATGCTCTACATGCGCGCCGATGCGCCGTATAAAACGATTCAGGACGTTCGCCGCGCGACGGAGCCGCCGAAATGCGGCGCCACCGGGACCGGAACGAGCGGACATTATTTTCCAAGAATGCTCGAGGAGACGCTCGGCACGCGATTCAAAATCGTCACCGGCTACGCCGGCGGTAATGAGATCGATCTGGCAACGGAGCGCAATGAAGTGGTCTGCCGGGCATTCACTACCGCCGCTTATTTCGCGCGTGAACCGTATCACACCTGGCGCAAGAAAAATTTTGTTCGTGTTCTACTGCAAACGGGACACAAAAAAGACCCGCAACTGCCCGATGTGCCGCTCCTCAGCGATCTCATGGACGAATTCAAAACCTCGGATCTCGGCAGGCGCGTAGCCACTGTCATGTTGGGCTCAGGTGAACTCGGCAGGCCCATCGTCACCTCGCCGGGATTGGCGCCTGACCGCATCAAAATTTTACGTGACGCATTCATGAAAAGCATGGGCGATCCGGCATTACTTGCGGAAGCGGCCAAAAACAAGCTCGAGATTACACCCGTCAGCGGCGAGGAACTCGCAAAGATTGCTAGAGATGTCATTGATCAGCCAGCGGAAGTCGTAGAGCGAATCAAAAAAATCCTCGCGCAATAAGAGCATCACCTTTGATCTGCGGGACCAATGTTGCAATCGGCCGAATTGCGACGTACCGTTAAGGTAACTCTGATTGTGGAGGATTTGATGCGTCCGATTCGAGTTATTTGGGCTGCGTGCGCCATCGGAACGTTTTTTTTCAATGCCGCGCTTTTCGCTCAGACGGCGGCAAAGCCCGCCACGGTGATCCAGGCGGGTTCTCTGGTCGCATTTGATTACACGTTGAAGGACGACACCGGCAATGTGATCGACTCAAGCCAGGGCAAGCAACCGATGCATTACGTCCATGGCAAAGGACAAATTATTCCCGGCCTGGAAAAAGAACTGGCGGGAATGTCCGTAGGCAGCGAAAAGAAAGTTACGGTCAAACCGGAAGATGCCTACGGACAGGTGAATCCCCAGGCGTTCCAAGAAGTCCCCAAGGACAAGCTTCCGCCTGAGGCTCTGAAAGTGGGCACCGTGCTGAGCGCGCGTGGCCCCGATGGCCAAACTGTGCCCGTGCGCGTGCACGAGATCAAAGAAGACACCGTCGTGATGGATTTCAATCATCCACTTGCCGGGAAGACGCTGTTCTTTGACATCAAAGTGACCGAAGTCAAACCGGCGAATCCTTAGCTCTCTCCCTAAAAGGCAGCAGTCTTAGGCTTGGTCAAGCCGATTCCCGCATAGCCGGTCTTGGCGGTCAAATCGCCTCCGTCGCGTCTTGATCCGCTTCCGCGTTCGTTATTAGATTGCACCGGCCGCGCGCGGGTAACGCGCAATCCAGCACGGAGGCGATCACGTGACGCTTTTGCTTAGACGATCGGAAGTTTCGACACTGCTCGATCTAAACCGAGCCATGTCGGTGCTGGAGCAGACGTTTCGCGAGCAAGCCGCCGGACAAGTGAAACCGGTCGCGCCGCTACGGTTCATGAATCGCGGCATGCGCATGGTCGTGGGCGGACTGCAAGCCCAAGACAAAAATGGCTTCCGGGTGAGCGTTACCGGCGGTGACAGCCTGGCGATGCTTTTCGAGATCAGCTCGGGGAAACTTCTCTGCTTGATGGGTTATCCATTCAGCAATCTGCGCATCGGCGCGACCGTCGGCCTCGCCATTGATCGCTTCGCCGCCCCGAGCGCGTGCACAGTGGCAATGATCGGCAGCGGCCGACTGGCATTGCCGGTTCTCGCACCCGCAGTTGCTCTACGTCCAATCAAGCGCGTTCTCGTCTACAGTCGGAGCGCGGAAAGACGCGCAGCGTTCGCCCTGAAAGCGAGCGAGCATTTAAAGATTTCGGTCCTCGGTGCGACTTCGGGGGAGCAGGCGATGGACGAAGCGGATTTTGTTCTCGTCAGCACGAACTCTCCGTCCGCTGCACTCTTGGGAAAATGGCTGCGTCGCGGTCTTGCCGTTTTCGGCGTCGGCCGGCCTAATGAATTCGACGATGACGTCTACTTGCACGCCGATTTGATCGTGGTGACGAGTAAGGCGCATGAGTCGGAGTATTACGACGCTAAGCTCGATCAGCCGTTGATTCGATTGGCTCAGCAGGGAAAGATCTCCTGGCACTCGGTTTTAGAATTCGCAGATATTGTCGCCGGCAAGATTTCGCCGCCGGAAATTTCAAAGAGTATCATCGTATTTCGCGATTCGCAGGGTGGATACGGTGATGTGGCGCTTGCGGCTTGGGTGTATGAAGAAGCGCGCCGGCGCGGCTTGGGATTAGACATCAGCACTGAGTAATGAGTGCTGAGGACTGAGTTATGAACAATGAATATGTGACCAATAGGTCTTATATGATCTATGGTCCCTTGGTGCTTTTACTCGTTTTAATGTGCGCGGTGTTCGGCACGGCGTCGGCGGCCCAATCCCGTTGGGAGGATGTTGTCAGAGGTGCGGAAAAGGAAGGCGAGGTGACCGTCTACGCGACCAATTCGGTCGGCGACTTGCAGGTGATCTGGGATGCGTTCAAAAAAAGATTTCCCAAAATCAAGCTCAATTCGGTCGGTATCAGTACGACCAGCGAGATCGTGACGAAAATCATGGCGGAACGGCGTGCGGGACAGTTTTTGGTCGATGTCCTGCTCGGTGCGCCCGGCGCGACCTACAATAGTTTTTATCGTGGCAAAGCTCTCGATCCATTACCGCCGGCGCTAGTTTTACCTGAGGTCACCGACTTGTCAAAATGGTGGAAGGGCAAGCACCGCTATGTTGATGCGGAAGGCCAATACGTTTTCATTTACCAGAGTACGCTTTATGGGCCGCCGGTCTACGCCAATACGCAGCTGGTGAATCTCGATTCGCTCCACTCCGTTTGGGATTTGCTCGATCCCAAGTGGAAAGGCAAAATGATCGCGCTCTGGCCGCGGGCCAATTATGTCTCCACGGCGCTGCTGTTCATGTACCATCATCCGCAGGTGGGTCCGAAATTTCTTGAGCGGCTGTATGGCGGCGAGATGGATCTCACCTATTTTAGCGATTTTCGGCAAGGCACCGACTGGCTCGCATCGGGAAAATACCAGCTGTGCATTTTGTGCCGCCTCCGCCGTGCCTTGGAGCAGGGCTTACCCGTCGCCGAGGTCAGTCCTTACCAATTCAAAGAAGCGCCGGGAATCGGCTCCAATAACGGAGCGATCGTCTTGATGAATAATCATCCGCACGACAACGCCGCCAAATTGTTCATTAACTGGTATTTATCGCGGGAAGGACAAATCGCCTTTCGCCAG
>DATIEH010000379.1:0-13110 GCA_035455905.1 Binatia bacterium
AACAAGGAGCGGATCGGTAAGCGTTATACTGGCCGAGTGCGAGATTTTCGCCGGATAGCGCATAAATTTGTCGACGAGATTATTAACCAATTCACCGGTGTCCCAGGCGTGTTCAACACTAGAATCGCATATGTTTCCAATAGCGGCGGACGATTCAAAGAAATTTTCGTCTCACATCTCGACGGGAGCGAAAAATTTCAGGTTACCGACAATCACACAATCAATTTGTCTCCGGACTGGAGTCCGGACGGCCGTTCGGTACTGTACTCCTCATTCAAGGACCGCGGTCAAACTCTGTACTTGTTCGAGCTCTATAGTGGGAAAGAGATTAAATTTACTCCGCGTGCCGGCGGCAGGTACCTGGGCGGGAAATTCTCTCCGGATGGTCAAAGCATTGTAGCGACGCTGGAAACCAGCGGAAATACCAACCTTTATCTACTGGATCGTAGCGGCAATGTGATTCGCCAGCTCACCAACGATGCGGGAATCGAAGTGTCGCCAGCCTGGTCCCCGGACGGCAAACAAATCGTGTTTGTGTCGGATCGAAGCGGTTCTCCGCAGATCTACATCATGGACGCTGCGGGCGGTGCCGCGCGGAGGCTTACTTATAGCGGGAGTTACAATACGTCTCCGGAATGGTCGCCGAAGGGTGACCGAATTGTCTATACGGGTCGGGTCGGGAATCGATTTGCGATTTTCACGATCTCGGTCGATGGTGGAGAGCCGCGCAAGCTCACCTCAGAATCCTTCGACAGCGAAGATCCGACATGGTCCCCGGACGGCAGATTCATTGCCTTTTCCTCCAATCGCGCCGGTAAGTATCATCTGTACGTGATGCAAGCGAGCGGCGACAACCAGCGTAGATTGACAGGCTCCGGGGGGGATGATACAAAACCAAATTGGTCCCCTCGATTAGATTGACTCTCGACTCGCCGCGTCCGCATTCAGCATGCATGTGCTCCCCCGTTCGATTAGGAGGACAAAGATGAAGACTCGATCCTCATGGTATGTTTGTGGCGGGTTTCTGGTGTTGACCTTGGGCGCATGCGCTCCGTCGACCACAGCAAAGCCAGACGGCTCCGCGGCGCGTTCAACCGATTCCAGTACCGCTGGAAACGAGGCTCGAGCTGGGGAAGGAGAACGTGGCGGCACGAAAGAAGCCACTACCGGTGCCAGCAGTTTGAAAGACATGCAAGAAGGCAAGCCCCCGATTACGCCGGCATCGAGCCCGCTCAAGGATGTGATGTTCGACTTTGATCGTTACGATCTCAGCGCGGATGCTCGTGCGACGCTGCGCGCGAATGCCGACTGGCTGAGAAGCAATCCCTCGGCGCGAGTGGAGATTGAAGGCCATTGTGATGAGCGCGGCACCAACGAATACAATCTCGCGCTAGGCGCAAAGCGGGCGCAGGCCGCGCGCGAGTTTCTCTCATCGCTCGGGATTTCGCCCGACCGGCTCTCGACCATCAGCTATGGCGAGGAAATCCCGGTCTGCCGCGAACACGACGAACAGTGCTGGAAGCAAAATCGCCGTGCGCGGTTTGTTATCCTGCAGGGACGCACGACATCATGATTCGGAGCGCGATTGTGAAACGCTCAGACTCGACAAAGATATTCTCCTGTTTGCTCCTGCTGGCCGCAGGGTGGCTATCGTCTTGTGTCAGTCCGGAGCAAATTGAGTTACTCGGACGTGAGCAACGGCGGCTCCGCAGCGACATTAGTACTATGCAAGCCGATATCGACAATATGCGAACCACTCTGGCAGATACCCGAGCGAACCTTCAGCAAGTTCAGCGCGAGCTCGGTGCTATCAAAGAACGTATCGATGAAACGAGGGTTCAAGTCGGCCGACAGCTGGGGCAGACAAATCGTGAAGGCGATCAACGGGTAAAAAATCTTGAGGATCGTCTGGCCAAATTGGAACAGGAGGCAAAGAATCAGGCGGAGCTGATTCAAAGTCGCGAAGCCGAGTTGCAGCAGCTAAGGGAATCGATGCAACAGGCGGCCCAGAAGCCAGAGCCGAGTGAAAACAGCGTAGATCTGTCTCTTGCCGAGTCGGAAAGCGTTCGGAAAGACTTTGATAACGCCTGGAGATCTTTTGAGAAAAAGGATTATCGGGTCGCAATCGGTCGATTCAAAGAGTTTATCAAGCGAAATCCAAAAAGTAAGCTCGCCCCGAGCGCACAATACGCGATCGGAGAAAGTTACTTCGCCCTCAAAGAGTTCGATCGAGCTATACTGGAATTTGACGAGGTACGCCGTCGGTATCCACAAAGCGACAGAGTCGCGGGGGCGCTGCTTCGACAGGGCTCGGCTTTCGCAGAGCTTGGCGAAAAACTCAATGCACGTCTTGTCTTGCAGGAATTAATCGAGAGATTTCCGCAGTCTGCCGAGGCGGGCCGAGCTAAGCAACGGCTCAAAGCGCTCGAGTCGTAATCGGCTGCTGCCCCACTGCTTCTGCTATTACGATGCGTTTTCGATCCGTGTGGCGGTACAGTGGCCGTGGAAGCTGTCTAGCCCTATGCAGATATTTCGGCATCTCAGTGATCCCGCCTTTCAGGTAACGGAATCAGTCGTCACTCTTGGCAATTTCGACGGTATCCATTTGGGTCATCAGGCGTTGATTAAAGGCGCCGTCGCCGATGCCAAGCAGCTCGGCCGCTGTTCGATTGTATTGACGTTTGAGCCGCATCCATTGAGGGTCCTCGCGCCAGAGCGGGCGCCCAAAATGCTCCTTACTCATAAAGACAAGATGCAGCTTTTCCAGGCGTTCGGCATCGATGCGGTGATCGTCCAGCATTTTGATGCGGCGTTTGCAGGGATCGGAGCGCAAGATTTCGTCCGGCATATTCTCGTGGATCGTCTGCACGCAACCAAGCTATGGGTCGGGAAGGACCTAAGGTTCGGTCAAGGAAGAAAAGGCGACGTCGAAGACCTCATTTGCTGGGGAAAGGATCTCGATTTCAGCGTTGCGATCGTCGAACCTATTCTGATTGACGGCGCAAGGGTGAGCAGTTCGCGGATCCGACAGCTAATCGGCAAGGGCCGCGTTGATGAAGTTAAGAATATGCTCGGCCGTTACCATTTTCTGTCTGGCCGTATTGTCGGCGGGCACGAACGCGGCCGAGGTCTGGGCTTTCCAACCGCTAATCTATCGACTCGCACGGAAGTATTACCGACGGACGGCATTTATGCGACTTGGCTGCACCGCGGTGATGTCAGGTTGCCGAGCGTTAGCAGTATTGGCGTGAATCCGACCTTCGGCGAGGGACCGCGAACGGTCGAATGCTTTATCATGAACTTTGATGAGAATATTTACGGCGAGACCGTGAGGCTTTCGTTGGTGCAAAGAATTCGTGATGAAAAGAAATTCTCATCAGTGGATGCTCTCATCGCGCAAATTCGCGACGATGTCGCCCGCGCTGAAAACATTTTTCGCGGACTGAATTTGGCTGCCGAGTCATGAATGCATGTCCGCCCGTTAGGAGCAGAAAGACTTTCAGTAGATCGTAGCTCCGCCGGAATGCGCTTGGATCTATTCTTATCCCGGCATTTCACGCCAACGGCGGCAACGGCAGGTTTAAGCCGTGCGGAAATTCAGCGATTGATCGCGGAAGGACAAATAACGCGGAACGGCCTGCGTGTGAAAGCGAGTGCGCGGGTGAAATTAGACGACTGGATCGATATTCGTTCTTTGCCAGCACGCGATCCGGAACTCAAATCCGAGGCGCTGCCCCTGGATATTCTCTACGAGGACGAGGATTGCGTTGTGATTAACAAAGCGCCCGGCATGGTGGTCCATCCGGCCGCGGGACGCCCGAGTGGAACTCTCGTGAATGCGCTGCTGCATCACTGTCCCAGCATCGAGGGAATTGGCGGGGTACGCCGGCCGGGAATTGTTCATCGGCTGGATAAGGATACTTCCGGCGTGATGATAATAGCGAAAAACATGGCTACTTTTCAGCAACTGGTGGGCCAATTCCAAAGCCGCACAGTAAGGAAAGAGTATCTCGCGTTAGTCTACGGAGTCATGCGCTCGGAGAGCGGCGTTATTAATCGGCCAATTGGGCGGCACCGGTCGGACAGAAAAAGGATGTCGAGCTTACATCCGATGAAGAAAAGCCGGGAGGCTGTGACTGAATGGCATGTTGAAGAGCGGTTTTTCTTTAGCTCGGCAGGGTCGCGTAGGGAAGGTGGATTGACCTTATTGCGTATTCGGCCGCGAACGGGTCGAACTCACCAGATTCGGGTGCATTTTGCAGATCTTGGATATCCGTTGGTCGGAGACCGGATCTACGGTCGCAGAGCTAAGGCATTTCAAGTCGATGCGAAGTCACTTTTCGGACACTTTCGACGTCAAGCATTGCATGCTGAACGGTTATGCGTTGAGTTAGGCAAAACAGCACGTCCGACTGAGTTCGTCGCTCCACTCCCTCTCGACTTCACCGAATTGCTGAATTATCTTCGTTCTCGACGTTACTCAGCAGCAACAGGGGTTGACAAATAGTCGAGTATAAAATAGTATCCTTATTAAGAACAGGTCTTTTCAGATTCTTGAATCATTCCCCACGCGAGTATAAATCACCCGGCGATAAGCGTTCAGAACTTGATTTAATAGAGAGATTTTCGACTGCGTCTTACATCCTGTCGCATTGACATGCCTGTGCCGGAACCGCGCCGATCGGTTGGTTGGTCGGTCTGTTGAGCCTAACTCAGCGCGTGTTGAACTGCTGCAGTGGCATACTTTGAAATTGACAATTCTGGTTAATGCTGTTGCCGGCAGCGCGCTGGCCCGACGTGATGAAAGGAGAATAGTAGCATATGGTTCGTGGTAGAACTCGAGCCGCCGAGCCCGAGGCGGTGGAAGATAATGGGTTAAACCTCAAAGCGCTCAAGGAGAAAAAGATCAGCGACCTGGCGCTGATCGGCAAGAACTTCAATATTGAGGGCGCCGCTAATATGCGCAAGCAGGAATTGATATTTGCCATTCTGCAAGCGCAAACCGAGCAGAATGGACACATCTACGGCGAGGGAGTATTGGAAACGCTGCCTGATGGCTTCGGTTTTCTCCGTGCTCCTGATTACAACTATCTGCCCGGACCCGATGATATTTATGTTTCTCCCAGTCAGATTCGTCGGTTTAACTTACGAACCGGGGATATTATCTCCGGTCACATTCGCCCACCCAAGGAAGGCGAACGCTATTTCGCGCTGCTCAAGGTCGAGACGATCAACTTTGAAGATCCAGAAAAAGCTCGGGAAAAGATACTCTTTGATAACTTAACGCCGCTTTATCCCAACCAGCGCCTGCTGCTGGAATGCCAGCCGGACGACTATACAACGCGAATCGTCGATCTATTGACCCCGATCGGCAAGGGACAGCGCGGTTTGATCGTGGCAGCTCCCCGGACCGGCAAAACGATGATGCTGCAGCACGTCGCGAAAGCGATTGCGCACAATCATAAAGAGGTCATCCTGATTGTTTTGTTGATCGATGAGCGTCCAGAAGAGGTCACCGACATGCAGCGCTCCGTGGACGGCGAAGTCATCAGTTCCACATTCGACGAGCCGGCCACCCGCCACGTGCAGGTCGCTGAAATGGTGATCGAAAAGGCGAAGCGTCTGGTGGAACACGGAAAAGACGTGGTGATTCTCCTCGACAGTATCACCCGGCTCGCGCGGGCCTATAATACGGTCGTGCCGCCGAGCGGAAAGATTCTTTCGGGCGGTGTTGATTCCAACGCCTTGCACAAACCGAAAAAGTTCTTCGGGGCGGCGCGCAACATCGAAGATGGCGGCAGTCTCACGATCATCGCCACGGCGTTAATCGATACCGGTAGTCGCATGGATGAGGTGATTTTCGAGGAGTTCAAAGGCACCGGCAATATGGAGGTTCATCTCGACCGCCGCTTGATGGATAAGCGGGTGTTTCCCGCGATCGACATTAATAAGTCGGGAACGCGTAAAGAGGAATTGCTGATCGCCCGCGAGGATCTCAATCGCATCTGGATTTTGCGGAAAGTTTTGTCACAACTAAGCGTCGTCGAAGCCATGGAGTTTCTGCTCGACAAGATGCGCGGCACCAAAACCAACAAGGAATTTCTCGAATCTATGAATCAATAAACCAGCCACAGTCTGTCATTCTTGCGTCACCCGCTAAACTCTGTTAATAACGCAACGTTATCGTAGTCTTTGGACGATTTTGGTTCGCGGCAGTTTGGCAGTTGCCGACTGACGAGAACTGTCCGGTTCACAAATTCACACCTTTACTGATCCCCATCGAGGTGCCTTCGGGTCCGGTGAGGAAATGACGAAAGGGAGGAAAACCAGAGGAGAAAAGCATGAGTGATATTTCCATGAAACAATTGCTAGAAGCGGGTGTGCACTTCGGGCACCAAACTAGCCGCTGGAATCCGAAAATGAAGCCGTACATTTTCGGAGCACGAAATGGGATTCATATTATCGATCTGCAGCAAACCGTTGCAATGTTCAAAGAACTGGAAGCGGTGGTGCGCGATTTGGCGACTTCGGGGGGGCATGTCCTTTTCGTCGGCACCAAAAAGCAGGCCCAGGATGCCATTCGTGAAGAAGCCGAGCGCTGTAACATGTACTATGTCCATAATCGTTGGCTTGGCGGCACCCTGACAAATTTTTCCACAATCCGCCAAAGCATCGAACGTTTGCGCAAACTCGAGGAGATGGAAAATGACCCTAAGATAGTCGAGGCATTGACCAAAAAGGAGATGTTGGGGCTGAAGCGAGAGAAAGCTAAGCTCGAACAGGCTCTTGGCGGTATCAAATCGATGCGTAAGCTTCCCGATGCAATCTTCGTCATCGATCCGAAGCAGGAGGAGATCGCTGTGAAGGAGGCCCGCAAGCTCGGAATTCCCGTGATCTCGGTGATCGATACGAATTGCGACCCCGACATGGTCGATTACAAAGTCCCGGGTAACGATGACGCCATCCGCGCAATACGATTGTTTTGTTCCGCGGTCGCCGACGCTATCAATGAAGGCAGAGCGCTGTATGAGCAATCTTTAAGTAAGAGAAGGGAAGAAGAACGCGCTGAGACGCCCAATGTGAATGAATTTTCGGCCGCGGCAGGAGTTTAAAGTGGAGATCAGCGCAAGCGCCGTGAAAGAACTCCGGGACAAAACCGGGGCGGGCATGATGGACTGTAAAAAGGCCCTCGGCGAGAGCGGTGGCGACGTGCAAAAAGCCATCGACTATTTGCGCCAGAAGGGTTTAGCTGCAGCGGCGAAAAAGGCCGATCGCGTCGCTGCGGATGGTGCGGTAGGTGCCTATGTTCATCCGGGAGGCAAAATCGGCGTCCTGGTCGAAATCAATTGCGAGACCGATTTTGTCGCGCGCACGGCGGAGTTTCAGATGCTGGTAAAGGATATTGCGATGCAGGTCGCTGCGGCCAATCCCCATTATGTCAGGCGGGAGGAAGTCTCGTCTGAGCATCTTGAGAAGGAGAAAAGCATTTATCGCCAGCAGGCTCTCGAAACCGGAAAACCGGAGAAAGTCGTCGATAAAATTGTCGATGGGAAAATTGAACGATTTTACTCGGAAGTGTGTTTGTTAGAGCAAGCATTCATCAAGGATCCCGACAAAAAGGTCGGCGATGTTGTCAACGAGGCTGTTGCGCGGCTCGGAGAAAATATTCAGATCCGTCGGTTCGCGAGATACCATCTGGGTGAGGCAGTGACAAAGGAGTAGGCGGCACCGGCAAGTTCCATGGACAACGGCGCCCCCAAGTACAAAAGGATCATTCTTAAAGTCACCGGTGAGGTATTTGCCGGGCCGCTGAATTTCGGGATCGATGGCAATACGGTCAAGGCTTTCGCGCAAGAAATTAAGGAAGTTAAGGAGCTCGGGTGCGAGCTCGCCTTGGTGATCGGCGGCGGCAATATTTTTCGCGGCGCAATTGCCAGTGAGATCGGCATGGATCGGGCGAGCGCCGATACCATGGGCATGCTCGCTACGGTCATTAATAGCCTTGCCCTCCAAGATGCACTCGAAAAGCTTGGCGTCTCGACTCGAGTGCTCTCGGCCATCGAGATGCGACAGGTTGCCGAACCTTACATCAGACGCCGTGCTACTCGGCATTTGGAAAAGGGCAGAGTGGTCATCTTCGCCGGTGGCACCGGCAATCCTTATTTCACCACCGATACGACGGCGAGCTTGCGGGCGATGGAAGTAGGCGCTGAGGTCATTCTCAAGGCTACCAAGGTCGACGGCGTCTATGATGCTGATCCGTTCAAGATCGAGGGGGCGCAAAAATTCGATGAGCTTAGCTATATCGAAGTTCTGAACCGTGAGCTCAAGGTCATGGATTCGACGGCGATTTCCCTCTGCATGGACAACAATTTGCCGATTATCGTCTTTAATTTGATGGAAAAGGGTAATATCAAACGAGTCGTTTCCGGCGAACCAATTGGCACCCTGGTGAGCGGAGGAAAGCGATGAATGAAGCTATTTTTACCCAATTGCAAAAGGAAATGGATGGTTCGGTAAGCGCTCTCAGGAAAGAGCTGGGAAAGATCCGCACGGGTCGCGCTTCCACGGGTTTGCTGGAGCATATCACGGTGGACTACTACGGAGCGACGACGCCATTGATCCAGCTCGCGACCTTGAGCGCGCCTGAGTCAAGACTTTTGGTGATCCAACCCTTCGATCGCGGCGCTATGGGCGAAATTGAGAAAGCGATCCTCAAGTCGGATCTCGGTCTGACGCCCAGCAATGACGGTAAAGTTATCCGGATTCCGATCCCTCAGCTCACCGAGGAGCGGCGCAAAGAACTGGTCAAGCACGTCAAGAAAATTGCCGAAGAGTACCGGGTGTCGGTGCGCAATCATCGCCGCGTGGCGATTGAGCACTTGAAGGAGGCCGAAAAAAAGAAGGAGATTACCGCCGACGATTCAAAGCACGGTCATGAGCGCATACAAAAAATTACCGATGATTTCATCAGTCGAATAGACAAAACCGTTAAAGCCAAAGAAGAAGAAGTCATGGCGGTCTAATCCCACGGCTGCGAGCTATAAATCCTTTGTCCTTCCTGTTTGAAACCGAATTCCCCTCGAGAGCGCTTCTCACCCGATGCCACCGAGCGAACTCAGTCAGCAATGGAGCTACAGGATTTAGATAAATCGCGCCTGCCGAAACACGTCGCCATTATTATGGACGGCAACGGACGATGGGCGAAACTGCGCGGTAAGAACCGGATCGAAGGCCATCGGCGCGGCAAGACTTCGGTTCGGGTGATTGTCGAGATGAGCCGAAAAATCGGCATTCGTTATCTGTCCCTTTACGCATTTTCTACCGAGAATTGGCTTCGTCCTCACGATGAGGTCGACGCCCTAATGGGGCTGCTAGAACACTATCTAGCGGCGGAGCAGGCGAAGATGATGCGCTATGGCATTCGTTTACTGGCGATCGGTGATCGATCACGACTGCCCGGCAACGTTCGCACGATCTTGGAAAAGGTCATTGAAGAGACGCGCGAGAATCAACGCATGACGGTGATCCTCGCCCTTAGCTACAGCGGCCGAGACGAAATTGTCCGGATGGCGAAGGAGCTGGCGATTCAAGCGCGGGACCGCAAAATCGATCCCGAGAACATCGATGAACAAACCATTGCGGCACACCTCGACACCTGCGGAATACCGGACCCGGATCTATTGATCCGCACTAGCGGCGAAATGCGCATCAGTAATTTTTATCTCTGGCAGGTCGCCTACAGCGAGCTTTACATGACGCCGACGCTATGGCCCGATTTTCGGGAGCGGGAATATCTTCAAGCGTTGCTGGACTACCAGCGCCGGCGGCGCAGATTTGGTCGAACTGACGAACAGATCGAGGATTCCACGCTTAGATTGGGTGCCGGTGGACGGCAATCTTAGCTCCAGAGTTTTAACGGCAGCGCTCGGCCTGCCGTTGTTGGTGCTTCTTGTTGGCTGGAGCCCACCATGGCTGTTTGCCGCAGTTTTTTTTATGGTGACGGTCGGCGCATTACATGAGTATTTCACGATCGTGTTTCCGAACCGGAGCAGAGATCGACGACTGGGGATCGCTTTTGGAATTTGCTTGTCGGGAGCAATCTTCCTAAATGACCACGTTAATTCCCTTATTTGGGTGGATATGGTGGCGTTGGTCGGTCTCTGCGTCTATATCTGGAGCGGCGGATCGCTAGCCGAGCGCCTGAATCACCTTGGCATCAGTCTACTCGGCGCAATTTATGCGGGATACTTTCTGCCGCACTGGGTCTTGTTGTTTCGCTCCCCCGGAGGTCGCGCCTGGGTATTCTGGGTGCTGGCAGTTATCATGAGCGGCGACACGATGGCTTATTTCATTGGCCGCCGTTTTGGTGCTCGCAAGCTCGCACCTGAGATCAGCCCGGGAAAGACCATTGCCGGCATGTGGGGCTATGTTTTTGGCGCAGTCGTCGGAGGGTTGGTTGCCGCGTCCGCGCTGTTCGAATCGCGCAATTGGGTGGAAATTTCGTTATTGTCGATGGCACTCAGTATTCTCGGGCAAATGGGCGATCTTTTCGAGTCATGGATTAAGCGGGTTTTTGGAGTTAAAGATTCAGGTAATCTGTTGCCGGGCCATGGCGGCTTGCTGGACCGGCTTGATAGTTTGATTTTTCCAGCTGTCTTTACCACAGCATATCTGCAGGCGTTCCATCGGTGAAAAAACTCGCGCTGCTTGGTTCCACAGGCTCGATCGGTGTCAGCACTCTGGCGCTCGTCCGGGAATTTCCCGAACGGTTTCAGATTTACGGCATGGTGGCGGGCAGAAATTTGCCTCTGCTGGCGAAACAAATCCGTGAGTTTTCACCTGTGTGCGTGGCGATTCAGCGCCAAGAGGATGTGTCAAAGTTAAGAGCCTTGCTCGGTCGTCGAAGGGTTGAAATTCTTCACGGCGAATCGGGAGCATCGGACGTGGCAGCGGCCTCGGAGGTGGACATTGTGCTCGCTGCCATTGTCGGCGGAGCCGGACTCATGCCATCTTTCAACGGGGTACTTGCAGGAAAAGAAATTGCTCTGGCGAATAAAGAGGCGCTGGTTATGGCAGGTGAGCTTTTCGTCAGCGCGGCAAAGAAGAAACGCGTTCGCCTGTTGCCCGTCGATAGCGAGCACAGCGCGATCTTTCAGTGCTTGCAAGGGAACGATCGGGCCGAAGTTGATAGGATCATTCTGACGGCGTCCGGCGGCCCTTTTTTGAAGACGCCTCTCCATCGTTTACAAAAAGTCACGGTCGCAGAAGCGCTGAAACATCCCAACTGGAAAATGGGCCAAAAAATCACGATCGATTCTGCAACCATGATGAACAAGGGACTCGAGGTAATCGAGGCGCGGTGGGAATTCGATATGGACCCTAGCCGTATCGACGTCGTGATTCATCCGCAGAGTGTTGTACACTCGATGGTGCGGTATCAGGATGGCTCAATCATAGCGCAGCTCGGGATTGCGGACATGCGCATTCCGATCGCTTATGCTCTGGCATTTCCGCATCGTCTCAAAGGTAGCTGGGAGGGTCTTGACCTGACCGAGCAAAAACTGCTGAACTTTCTCCCGGTTGAAAAGAAGCGCTTTCCGGCGTTGTCCTTGGCGTATCATGCCCTCAGCGAGGGCGGCACGATGCCGGCCGTGCTCAACGCCGCAAACGAAGTTGCGGTCGCGGCATTCTTGCACCGGCGCATAGGATTTCGCGAAATACATCGTATAATTGGTAGTATCATGCAGAAACATAATAACCACGGGGCAAACGCCATCGGCGACATTCTGGAAGTGGATCGCTGGGCGAGAGAAAAAGCGTCATCGCTGATTCACTAAATCACGATCAAGGAGATATGGATGGAAAACTTGGTTTATTCGATCGGTGCAGCGGTGATTGGACTTGGATTGCTGATCGTTTTCCATGAGTTTGGCCATTTCTTGCTGGCGAAGCTTTCGGGAGTCGGCGTTCTGACTTTCTCGGTTGGCTTCGGTCCCAAGCTCTGGGTGCGAAAAAAAGGTGAGACTGAATACGCATTGAGCGCATTTCCACTCGGCGGTTACGTCAAAATGGTTGGCGAGGACCCTGATGAAGAGGTGTGTCCGGAAGATGTGGAAAAGTCATTTGCTCATAAGAGTCTGCTCAAGCGGATCGCGATCGTGGTCGCCGGCCCGGGTTTCAATCTGCTGCTTGCGCTGGTGCTGCTGATCGGTGTGTTTACGTTCTACGGCGTACCGGTGATGTCGACTCAAGTAAGCGGGGTCGAAGCTGGCTCGCCGGCGCAGCGAGCGGGCATCGTGAAAGGCGATCGAATCGTTGCGATTGACGGAAAGCCGGTCAAAGAATGGGAAGCGTTATCACGGGCGATCAAATCGAGCGGAGGCAAAGCTTTGACGCTGGAAATTCGCCGTGGCACAGAGACGGTCAACGTCAATGTACAGCCGATGAAAAAGGAAAGCCGTAACCTGTTCGGTGAACGCAAGGACGACTGGATTATCGGAATTGGCAGTCAGGTTTCAATCGAGAAAGGCAACCCCGGTTTGGCAGTCGTGCGCGCGGTTTATCAGACCTATGATTACGCCCAGCTTACGCTCGTAGCACTGTTTAAAATGGTCGTGGGGGACGTATCGCCGCGCAATATTGGCGGTCCGATTCTGATTGCGCAAATGGCCGGGCAGCAAGCGCAGGAGGGGCTCGGCAGTTTTCTCGCCTTCCTTGCCGTGCTCAGCATCAATCTGGGCGTCCTGAATTTGTTGCCGGTGCCCGTCCTCGACGGCGGACACCTGTTGTTCTTTCTCGTGGAAGCAGTGACGCGGAAGCCAGTTGCACTCAAGTATCGGGAAATGGCTCAACAGGTGGGCATTTGTCTACTTGGGTTACTCATGATCTATGCGTTCTACAACGACATCGTGAGATTTTTTGAGAAGCAGGTCGGTGGATGAGAATTCTTGGCATCGACAGTGCCACACGTTCGGCTAGCGTAGCTTTAGTTGAGAATGAAACTTCAATCGACGAGCACCGATGGGACAAACACCGCTCGGGTTATCTGGCTGCCTCGGATTCCAACGGGAATTGCGCCGAAATTATTGTTCCGTTAATCAACGCCCT
>DATIEH010000380.1:0-3287 GCA_035455905.1 Binatia bacterium
AGCTGGGTGTCGCCGTATTCGAAAAATGCAAAGGAAAAATTCTTCAGCGTGAAATTGTCCCAAGTAAGCGGCAAAGCCCAGGCCTGCGAGAGCGCTGCCTTGAGAAGAATCCAATAGGGCAGAAATACCGAAAGCGACAAAATGCCCAAAACAAAGAGCAGCGCCGGCATTCGTCCTCTTCCGAGATTGATTAACCGCCGCTGGCCGCCTTTGCCGCCGACCGTGCTGTAGCCCTTTCGTCCGAGTATCCTTTTTTGCACGGCGATCAAACCCATCGTCGCCAACAGTAACGGCACAGAAAAAGCCGCCGCCATATCCAGCCGGGGCGGATACTGAAATAGGGCCCAGATCTGGGTGGTGATCGTATGCAATCCCGCGGGAAGTCCAAGAATCGCCGGCGCGCCGAAGAGCGACAACGATTGTAAAAAGGCCAAAATGAATCCGCTGAGAAGTGCTGGCAAGGCCAAGGGAAGCGTGATCGTCATGGCCGTGCGCCATTTATTCGCCCCCAAAATTTCCGCAGCATCTTCGAGATCGGACGAGATCAACTCGCAAACATTGGCGATCATCGCAAACACGAACGGAAAGCTGTACAGCGCCATCACGAAGATCAACCCCGGCATGGAAAAAATATTGAACAGCGCACTATCTGCGCCGGTAATGGCGCGGTAAAGCTTGTTGAGCGACCCCGCATTGGGTCCGGCCAGTAGCGTCCATGCGAATGCGCCCAAAAATGGCGGCGTGACGAACGAGGCCATCACCAACGCGCGAATCACCCTTTTCCAAGGTAAATCGGTTCGGGTCACGAGCCAGGCGAGGAACGCTCCGACGACGACAGAGATGGCGCCGACCCAGATGGAAATAACCAGAGTATTCCAAATCGCTTTGAGAAATTGCTCGTTGGTGAAGACTTCGACGTAGCGACTCAGGCTAAACCCGTTCTCATCCCACAGGCTGGTGCGAAAAATCGCTGCGAGCGGAAAAACCATCAAAAAGACGAGCAGAAGAGCCGCGCCGACCCAGACCGGCAGAGTCGGATCGCGTAATCGAAAGGACCAACTTCCAGGGCCGGCTCGGTTGACGGTTCCAGTTTGAGAAGTCGACATGGAAAGTTGATATCCTACGCGGTTTGCGCAGCTCGCCCGTTAACGCTCGCGTTCCGTCATTCCCGCATGTCTCTAGCGGAAATTCAGGCGATAGCCCTAACAGCACTCCCGATTAATAGATTCGGGGGTGACACCGATGATAGTTTGTCTAAACGCCGCAGCTTGTCTAAAGCATTATGTTCTATGCGCCGAAATATTCGGTGAAGCGTTTTTTGATTTCGGCGTTGCGCTTTTCGAGCTCGTCTGCGTCCGCCGGCAGAAGTTTTAGTTCTTTGAGCTTCGGTTTGTCCGATGGATAGGTCACGTCCGGATGGCCAGTGTAAAGACCTTCTTTGTCGGCCAACAGCTGCTGCATTTCTTTCGTGAAGATATACTCCATGAAAAGCTTTGCCGCGTTCGGATGAGGCGCGTCCTTGGCGATAGCCACCGGTGATACAATGAGCGGAACGCCCTCCTTCGGATAAATCATCTTGATGGGATTACCCTGTTTGAGTGTCTTATAGTAAAAATATTCCGCGCCATTGACGCCCACCGACCGTTCTCCCGACGCAACGATGCCAGCGGGATCGTTGGCCGATTGCACAACATGCAATTTGTTTTTGGCCAGATCACGAAAATAATCCCACCCGTAAACGTTCACCAGCGCCAGGACGTGGGTCATGATGATGCCGCTGTAGCCGGGATGGGCGGTGACCTCTTTGCCGCTCCATTTCGAATTGAGCAGATCCTTCCAGGTTTTTGGCGCATCCTTATCCGCGACGAGCTTTGGATTGTAGGCGATCACCGACAGAGTCGCCCGCATCCCGTAGTAAAACCCGGCTTTATCCTTGAAGCCCTCGGGAAACGGAGCGACCCCTTGAGGCGTGTATTTCAGCAGCAATCCCTTTGCCTTGAGTAGCTCGAAGTGGCCAGCATCGGAGGTGTGAATGACATCAGCATTTTTAACGCCCGCGGCCGCTTCCTGCATAACCCGCTGCAAAACTCGCTGTGACCCTGTGCGATGAACCTCAACATCAATACCTGTATATTTCTGTTTGAACGTAGCAGCGATTGCCGTCGAGGAAGGAAGCGCTAGTGAAGTATACCAAAGCACCGATCCTTCTTTTTTTGCGGCTTGCACGAGCGCCGCATCCTGCGCCATAACCGCCGTCGGCAAGGTGAAAACAGCGCTTAATGCCAACAGATAAACATGCAATTTTCTCATGTGTCGCTCCTGTGCTCAGTATTGAACAACCATCAATTCGCCGTTCGAGCGGGGGCCATTATTACGGAATCAGCGCTTCAGTCAACCTGCTGATGGCCGGCAATTGCTCGAGCCGCTGCATCAGTTTTAGAACTTCTCCAATCCGACTGTCCGCCAGTGCCAGCCGCGCATTGGCACGGAACTTTGCTTCGATCTCCTCCGGTGGCAGCGGATCTTCGTAGCCGCCGCGTGGATGAAGCTGATCCTCCGTAAAGACGCTTCCATTTTTCATTCTTACCTGCACATGCCCTTCAAAATGGCGCGGGTAATCGATCGTCGGATCGAGCTCATAGCGGACTTTTGAGGCCAGCTCGAGTAATTCCGGATCGCGAATCGCCGCCTCAGAAAATTCCTCCAGTCCCGCCTGACCGCGAATAAGCATCACCGCGATACTATAAGGAAGGCTGAATTTCGCGCCGTACGAGGTCGCTGGTTTTTGTTTGTCCGCCAGTGGTTCCCAGAGGCGGTGCACCGGGCCTTCCGCGGTGCGGCAGGTCACCTCAGCAATTTGATCGGGTGCAGGCGAATACTTTTGTTTGATCCTGAGCGCGCAGTCCATATAGGGATGTGAAATCGAACCGCACGGATATGACTTGAACGTCAATCGCGGTATTTCCCAGCGTTTGCCGAGCTCTAAAATTTTTTCAAAATCGTATTCGCTCTTGCCACCAAAAGCGGTGAAAAACCCGTGCGTCCCTTCGAAGACTTTAGCCGGTCCGCGAAAACCTTCTCTCGCGAGCAGCGTCGCGATGACGCCACCGTGGGCTGACCATCCAGGATGGATGCGCTTCGTCCAGGTACCGTCCGCGAGATACTCAATAATCCCCGAGCTCTGACTGCCGCAGAGGCCAAAAGCATCCACCCACTGATCCAAACTTAGCCCATAGAGCTTGCCCGCGGCCGCAGCGGCGCCGAAAGTCGAACAGATTGCGGTCGGG
>DATIEH010000381.1:0-2630 GCA_035455905.1 Binatia bacterium
CCGTTGGCCCTCGGCAGAAAGACCTACGGGTCATTCCGAGCATCGATGACAACCCGTCGGCAAGCGCTCGTTTTCACAAATATCATTGTCCTAGTCGTTCTATCGTTATCGCTCTTGCCAGCCGAACACCTCGATGCTCAAGAGCGCGTACGCGCAGGCTACAGTGGGATTTCCGGTTATCAGGCGCCGCTCTGGCTTGGCATCGATCTCGGATTATTTAAAAAGTATGGTCTCACTCTCGAGCCGATACTTTTTCGTGGCGGCGCTGAATCCACTCATGCGCTTAGCGGCAACGAGATTCAGTTCGACGTGGTCTCGCCTCAGCCGCATATCGCGGCCAATCTCTCCGGCGCCGATATCGTCATCATCGGCACGTATTTTAATAAACACACCTACAGTTTTGTTGCACGGGCCGGCATCCGGTCACCGCAAGATCTACGCGGCAAAAAAGTTGGTGTCCTATCGGTGGTCGGATTGAACCAAATCGTGGTCGCTGCCGCGCTCAGACACTGGGCGATGGATGACCGAAGCGTCACGCTGGTGCGAACCGGCGGCAGCCGCGACCGCTTCGCCGCCCTGCAGAACGGACTGATCGATGCCACCGTGCTCACCGGCGCGTTCGTCGAACGGGCCAAAGCCGCGGGACTCCCGGTGCTGCTCGATCTTGGCGATTTAGAAGACGCTTTTCCAACCGTCAGCATGATGACAACCCGAAGCTTTCAATCGTCAAAACGTTTTGTCGTAAGAAGCTTTCTGCAAGGATTGTGCGAAGCAATTTATGTTTTCAAAAACGATCCGGTTCTGGGTAAAAAAACCCTCTCGAAATGGATGCGCACCCAAGACACCGTTTTGCTCGACAGCGCTTATAAAAGCTATGCGCCGAAAATTACTCTTCCGCCCTACAGCCAAATCGCGGGCATACAGATCGTCGTGGACGATCTGGCGAATACCCGCCCCGACGCTAAAGGCAAAAAAGCGCAGGAGTTCGTCGATGAAGAAATTCTGCGCGAGCTAGACAAGGAAGGTTTTTTTCAGAGGCTACAGAAAACCAGATGAATCGCTGGATTGGTTTTCCTGCATTCGCACCAAGAACGGAAAAAATCGCGCGATCGGAATTATTCGGCTGCTCTCCTAATTGCGAGCATTTTTATAAGAAATTAAGGCGTTACCCCTTTCCTCAGTAGTGACTCGCCGCATCTTCCGTAGTCAGGCTGATCTTGGTTTTCTTGCCGCGCTGGCTAGCCTCGTATTGCTGCAGCGCCGATCTTGTCTTCTGGCCCATGATGCCATCGAACGGTCCGGGATCGAATCCGGCGTCACGTAAGCGCAACTGAAGAATTCGGATTTCTTCGTTTGTCTGGGCAGCAACCGGCGTCAATGTTTGCTTGGGAGCGCCTGCGCTAGCAGACGGTCGGAGGCTCTGTTGGGTGTTGGAGCGACTCGCACCCATGAGCGCGGCGGATTTTTGGTTTTCCGAAACCGAGGCCGGGAAGGATAGATTATCTGCCAATTCGTTTACCTTGGGACAGGTGTTTTGTACTGCGGTCAAAACGGTTCTTGTTCGCAACCCCAAAATCCCATCCACCGGTCCTGAATCAAATCCGGCGCTGCGCAGCCGTCTCTGAACCAGTTCGATATCTTTTCGAGATACCGGAAATTTGCCATCCACAGCGCCCGCTTCTTGTTGTGCAGAGTTGTCAGCCATCGATTTCCAGGCCGCGCAACTCGTTTGCAAACGGGCCAATGCCGCTCTCGTTCTTGCGCCTGGAACGCCGTCGGCCGCACCGGGGTCAAATCCTACTGCTTTCAGTCGGATCTGCAGTTGTCGAATCTCCTCTTGACTGTATGTGTGTGCCCTCGGCGTCAGGACGCTTGGTTCTGAAACTGTTGCTGGAGTCGGACTATTTTCAGCAGGCTCAATCGGCTTAGTGATCATTGCTTTATCCGAATCCGTTTCTGAATTGTCGGACATGACACAACCCGTGATCACCGTAAGGCAAAAAGGGACAATCAAAACCGTCTTGTTCACTCCCTGTCTCCTTTCTTTCGACGCTTCCCAAGGTCAGCAAGTGATGTGCCGCAGCGTGCGAAGACAAAGCTGGTCAAAAGCATATTTCATCCAGCTACCGACCGTCCAGCAAACCGCAGGCAGTCTTGTTCGGGGTGAAACTAGGAATCGTCAGAGTCTTAGTGTAAAGCATGTGAGGCATAACGAAGACTACGCCGTTCGAGAGCTTTAGATGGCACTTCCGACAGCCACACTCGTCATACGCACAGTTTACGGTTGTAGCCTTTAATAGAAATACGCTTTTTGGCAGCGAGCTCTGTCCGAAAAAACCAGAGGTGAACAAACTGCTAACCGTAACAGACACCGGGCTCCGAGATTTATATGCGACCCTGCGCGGCCTCCTTATCGTTGTTTTGATCATCGACGGCTGCGCTCAAGCCATAAAACATGACGAGGCCGCGGCGGCGAGACGCGCTATCGAATTCGCTCAAGCCACCTTCGTCGACCAGAACTTCGATCGCGCATATGACCTTCTCTCCGCCGGCGGCAAGCGTCACCTGTCGCTGGAAACATTCAAACAGACGGTCACCCGCATGCACAGTCGCGGGTATCCTACGAAAGT
>DATIEH010000382.1:0-4699 GCA_035455905.1 Binatia bacterium
AACCGTGAAAATGATCAAGGAGATGGAGGGAGTCTCGGAAATCGATAAAGAAAAAATTCTCGGTGGAAATGCCAGGCGGCTGTTTGGAATTCAGTAGCCAAGACGGGTTCCACAGCCAATCTGGTTTTACAAAAGGCCTCGAGATCACAACGGCTATGAGCAAATTTCTAGTCACGGTTTTCCTGACATTATGCCTCTGGGGAATTTCTTACGAGACCTATGGCGCCCCAGGATCAACGAAGGTGATCCTCGCCTATGCGGCAAACAACCCTCGAGTAGCGCCGCTCTGGATCACAGAAGAGCAGGGTTTTTTTACAAAATATGGCATCAATGCCGAGTTAATATTCATTCGGAATAGTGCGCTTGCTATCGGCGCTCTGATCTCCAAAAACATCGATGTCAGTCAGGCCGCAGGCATTTCGGCTCTTAACGTAGCCGTCGCGGACAGATCCGTCGAATTAAAAATCGTCGCCGCATTTAATAATAGGCTCACTCACGATCTTGTCGCCCGGCCTGGAATTACGTCGCCCAAACAATTATCCGGCAAAAGGCTCGGAGTTCAGGTGGTGGGTGGAAGCCTCTGGATCACCGCCATGCTCGCCCTCGAATCCCTTGGATTGGAGGCGAGCCGGGACGATATCCGAGTTCTCACGATCGGGGATCAAACCGTTCTTACGCAGGCCCTCGAGACAGGAGTGATTGATGTGGCGCCTCTCGACGGCGCATTTAGCCAAAGGTTAAAGAAAAAAGGATTTCCGATTCTAGCAGAGCTTTATCGAGCGAATATTCCCACGGTGAGCTCGACGGTTATGGTGCTCAATTCTTATCTCCAGACCAATACAGCTCTTGTGGAGAATCTTCTGAAGGCGCTTATCGAAGGCGCGGCGTTTAGCCTTTCGCCCGAGAACAAGCCTGTCGTATTGCGGACCATAATGAAACGGCTGAAGATCACGGATCCGCGCGACGCGGAGGAAGGTTACGATGGGGTCATCAAGGCAACGGATTTAAAACCGTATCCTTCGGTCGAAGGGCTGCGTAATATGCAGCGATTCATGAAAAGCCAAAATCCTGCGGTAGCAAATGTTAACGTTGAAAATCTGATGGATAGCCGCTTGGTGCGAAAACTTGATGATAGCGGTTTTATCAATGAAATGAAAAAAATCTATCGACTACGGTAATTTTTATAGTTCTCGCAAATAGTTGCTATACGGCTACGCCCGTCTCGCCGCGGGCGTCCTGAAGCAGGCAATATCTCCCCGGGAAAATTCGCCTGCGGCGATTTTCTGACGGATGTCCTGACATCTCTAGTTCAAACAGCGCAAGCATCCGTAAAAGGCGCAGAGCCGAAATGAAATAGTCAGTACCGGTCTTGGAATACAAAAGAGGAAATTCTGAATGCGATAAGTTCCTGAACAAGACAGCAAATGCGTCAATAAATCCAAGAACTCGAGTGGCTCTGAAGCGGCTTTATTTTTTTTAACGCATGATAAGCAGCTTCGATATTGGTATCGAGGCGCGGTTTGCCGCCGCTCCAGCCTTGGTACTCGAGCGGCAATCCTGGGTCTTTTTTGATATCCTCCAACGACTTGCCCTGGGCGATTCGCTTGCCCACAAGCTTCATCAGCATGTCGTAAAATCTGTCAGTCTCGTCGAGGAGTTGGACGGTTGTCGGCCGGCCATGCGCGGGAACGACAATGTCCGGATTGAGCCCCTTGAGCTTTTCTAGATCCGACTTGATGTTCTCGATGGTCACGAACGGACGCAGAAAACCGAAGCGCCGGACCGCCGCAACGGCGGCGGAGAACAGCACGCGCTCTTTCGGTAACCAAATCGCCGTGTCCGCATCGCTGTGAATGTTCTTGAGCTGAATAAGCTCGAGTGTTCGCTCGCCGAGGTTCAGAGTCATGCGATCTTTGAACTCCACCTGCGGCGTGACCACGCGAAAGCCGCGAAAAGCCTCGCGCATCTCGGTCGACTCCGAGATTAATTTTTCGTTGCGCTTGGGATCGTAATAGCTTTTTATGCCGGCGCTGGCTCCCGCGGCGCCGATGACAATGGCCGGAGGCGAAAAGACGAAATTACCGGTGGTGTGGTCGTTGTGCGTTTCGGTGTTGATGAGAAACCGAATCGGCAGTGAGGTGAGCTGCTTCACAGCTTTCGAAACGACGAGCGAGTCCGGCGGATTTGGCCCGCTGTCGATCAGGACAACACCTTCCTGTGTCACGATGATGCCACAGTTCGAAGTAGGATCGCGGCCGGGAAGATCGTCGACGCCGTAGACGTAAATGCCGTCGCGAATTTTTTGGAAATGGCGGCCGAGATCCTGCGCCCTGAGCGGGGTCGTCGAGAAAATCAAAGCGAGCAGCGCCAGGCGCATCCCTATTGGATTACGGTTCATGAGTGATCTTTCCAAAATCTTCCACAGCGGATTTGATAATTTATAAATTATCGAATATGTAGCGCAGTGAACGATCAGAACGCAAGCAAAACGTTCGAGCAAACGCAGTGGAATATCTCAGTCTGGCCGAGATCGCCTACCAGAAAATCAAACAAGCAATTCTCAAGCACGAAATCGTGCCGGGTCAACGCCTGTCTCACGACGAACTGGTATTGCGGCTGAAAATAAGCCAGACGCCGATCCGCGAGGCGCTCTCGCGCCTGGCGCAGGAAGGTTACGTGACGCGCCTCACCAACCGTGGCTACCGGGTGAGCGAGATGACCGCGGAGGAAGTCGAGGAGCTGTTCGGTTTGCGTGGCGCGCTCGAGGCGTATTGCATCGATGAAGCGATTCGGCGCATCACGCCGGAACGATTGAAGGCGCTGGAGCAAAGCGTGAGGTCGTCGCGCCGGGCGATCGTCGCCAACGATCCGCTGGTGGACCGCTACATTCTCAACAAGGATTTTCACGTGATCGTGGCCGAGATCGCCGGCAACGGCGCGGTCACCCGCGTGTTGAACGACACCTGCGAAAAACTCGTGCTCAAGCGGCGCATCGAGGGCGTGACCCAAGGCGGTTTTGCGGTGCTCCAACACCATCGGGAAATTTTCCAGGCGATCAAGCGCAAGGATGTCAGACGCGCCCAGGAACTGATGCGAGCGCATCTGCAGAACATCAAGACGATTCTGCTCAAGCAAATCGAAGCTCGAACCAGGACAGCTCGGGCGCGCTAGCTTTCGCGCGCTGACAACGGAGTCAGGCATGCAGTCTCATCCCAAAGATCTGCGGAGCTTTCTTAAAATTCTCGACGAGCGCTGGCCCAGCGAGGTGCTGCGGGTCGACACCCGCGGCAAAGCGTTCGATATCGCCGGCTGTGACGCAGCGGCGTTTCTCGCAAAATTGAAATCGAACGGTAAGCGGCCCGTGACTTTATTTCGCGGCTTCAAGACGCTGAGCGGAAAAACCTGGGAGGGCGAGCTACTCTTTTCCGAGCTCGCCACCCTGCGCAAGCAGGCAGCGGCGATGGATCTTGACAGCGAGGTCAAGTTTCAGGATCTGGCGCAGGAATTCTCCCGGCGCAATCGTCTGACCCGAAAGCCGGTGACAATTCCCGCGGCCGAAGCTCCGGTTCATCATACCGTTCTCACTGGGCCGCGCATGTCGCTATTCGATCTGCCGGTCTATCGGAAAGACGAGTTCGACGCCAAGCCCGGTTGGCTGTGTGCCGTCGGCGTTGGCCGAGAGCCGGATGCCGGCCGCTACAATCTTTCGTGGCACCGGCTCCACGTGCATTCCCCCGAGCACGCCTCCGCGCGCATCAATCCGCGGCATTTGATGGAATACATGAACCGGTATCGCGCCAAAGGCTATGACAAGATGCCGGTCGCGTTTGCGCTCGGCCATCATCCGGCCTTCGAAGTGGCGGCGGGCTCCAACTGCGCATGGGGCGTCGATGAATACGAATTCGCCGGCGGTTTGCTCGACAGCCCGGTGCGGGTTACGCCCTCGGCCACGCTCGGGGAAGAATTTTTGATTCCCGCCGACGCGGAGATCGTTCTCGAAGGCATGATCGATCTTCAGAAGAAGGAAATCTGCGGCCCGTGGGCGGACGTGATGCGCTACTACTCGCCGCAGACGCTGGAGCCGATTTTTACGCCGACGGCGTTTCTCATGCGTGAAAATCGGATCTGTATCGGCAACTGGACCGGCCACGATACTTACGGAGTTCTGGGCGCGGCGTCCTACGTTTACAGCGTGCTCAAGGAGCGCTACCCGCGCGTCCTTGCCGTCAACCAGGTATGTCCTTACACCTACGTGATTCAGTTCAAGCCACGCGTGCCCGGCGAGAGCATGCGGCTCGCTTTGATGGCGCTCGGCAGCTTTGCCGACCGGATCAAGAACGTGATTCTGGTCGACGACGACATCGATCCGTTCGATCTCAACATGGTGCTGTTCGCGATCAGCACGCGCGCCGACGCCGATTCGGCGCAGGTGCAGATCATTCGCGATCTCCAGGCCAATCGCCAGGATCCGTCGACGGAAAAATATTTGCGTGTCGGCGGTTTGATCATCGATAGCACCAAACCGGTGGGGAAACCGTTTCCGGACATCGGCAAACCGCCCGATGACGCGCTGGCGCGCATTCGGCTCGAAGATTTTGTCAGCGCGGCGGAGCTGGGAAAAATTTCGGGATAGCGGCGATCGCGCGAAGAATGAAGGCTAGATTTCACCGCGAAGGTACGAGGAGCACGAAGAAAAACC
>DATIEH010000383.1:0-9599 GCA_035455905.1 Binatia bacterium
GTCCCGACCACTGCGGCTCATTTTCATGCGCGGTGTTGTACCGATTGGTACATGAATTACTCAGTGGTGAATCGTTCACTATGCGGAAACTTCGAAGGTCAGCATCTGGCGGGGTGCTCGGTGATAAGCGTCCACACAGGCGGATTCCGTTTTTTCTTTTGGCGGCGCGACGATTCGCGCGCGTGCCGAAAAGCCGAGCGGGCTCAGATCGAAGGGATACGGATCGATTATGACGGCGCCTCTGCCGTTTGGCCGGATCGTCAATCGGACCGTTTCGTCGCTGTCATACGAAACGCGCACCGGCGCGATGGCGTATTCTTTGAATTCTTCATTCGAAGTGTAGCCGTCGCAGCAGAAATACAGCGAGAGCAGGTCGAAGATCTGCAGCGCCATGTAGTTATAGGCGAGCTCGTTCTCGAACCCCGGATTCTGAGCAGCCAGTGATTTCTTCAGCTCCTGCTGCTTTGCTTCCAATTCTTTTTTGGCATTCTGCACAGCCTGACTGCGCTCGCGCAATCTCCCGGCGGGTTCCGTAAAAATATTGTAACGGTTGTGCCAGAGGCCGGTGCGATGCATCGACACCAGCAGTCCGGCATAGGAGTTTTGTGAGTTTAGCCAATCGACGTTTTTGGCGTAGGCGTTGAGCTCAACGGATTCAAAGTCGGGCACGTCTTCGCGATGCGCATAGGGCCGGCCTTTTTGCACGTTCATCGGCGGCGTGCCTTCCCACTCGCGATAGCCGCTGTCGTGATAGGTCGTCGCGAACACCATGGTTTGATAGGGCCGCAGCTTGGAAAAGCGATCGTTGCCCCAGTGCGCGGCAAACTGCGCCGCGAGCTCCGCGTGATCCTCCTGCAAGGCTACATAACAACGGCCATCTTTGAGTTCACGAATTACCATATTGCCTCCTTTTTCAGCGGCTTGTTTCAACGCGCCGAACTATTCGACTGTATTCCTTTAACCAGCGGCTGAGCAAGTCAAGTGGTTACCGGTATATTGCCTACCCCGAGCTCGCCCGCGAGGTCAACAAGCTCGGACCACGTTTCGTTGTCCACTTCGACGCCGCCGTGCTGCTGGCTTTCTTCTCGGCGTCGACCGGCTTCGCCGGGTAAAAGAATCTCGCTGAAACCGGTCGCCAGCGGCGTCGATTTGATGAAAGCGCTAAATTCGTCGATGCGATCATAGAACGTTTCGATCGGCTGAAACTCCTCGACGGAGAACGCCTGAAGAAAAACGCCATTGACGCCGTGACCACCGTTCTTCCACCAGTCTCGTCCCGGACCGTTGCCCGAGAGCAGACCGCCCAGTATTTCGGTTACGAGAGCGACGCCGGAACCTTTATAGCCACCGAAGGGTAAAAATACGCCGCGCGGGGGACCGCGAAACTTTTTGAAATCCGTAGTCGGTTCCCCAAAACCGTCGAGCATTACCCCGTCTGGAATCGCTTCATTTTTCGCCACTCGCTTCTGGATCTCCCCCATGCTCATGGATGCGGTAGCGAAGTCGAGGATAATCGACTTACCATTGCGGGCCGGAATCCCGAAAGCGATCGGGTTAGTGCCGGTGATCGGTTTCATGCCGCCGTAGAGCGTGGTGGTCGCCGAACCGACACTGACTGCGCCCATGCCGACGAGCCCCCGCGTTGTTGCCATTTCCATGTAGTCGGCGAGCCGCCCGGTGTGTCCGGCGCGACGCACGCAGACAATTCCGGCGCCGTGCTCTTTGGCTTTCCTGATCGCAAGGTCCATCGCCATATGCGCTGCGATCTGCCCGATATAGTGATGACCATCGATCACTGCCGTGATTTTGCCTTCACGCTCAATTTCCGGCCGCGCGCTGAGATCGTAGGTCTTATTCCTGATGAATTCCAAATACTGGCCGACTCGGGTGATGCCGTGGCCGGCGTAACCGCGGAGTTCCGCCTTCACGAGCAATTCGGCGACGAATCCAGCATCGGATGAGGGCATTCCGCCGGCCGTGAGCAATGCGGCGCAGAAGTCGCGCAGTCGAACATGATTCAGTTTTGGCACCGCGGTTGTTTCTAGCTCGGCCGAACGGGAAAGTACCGCTGCAGCCATTCGTGAACGATGTTCGTCAAACGTGGGTTTTCTTCGTTGAAGGTAAAATGATCGACATCGGCGAGCAAATGCAACTCGGCCGGCTGTCGTGCTCGCTTGAACATTTCGATGGACTCATAGGTGGGTGTCACCGAATCGTTGGCGCTGTGGAGCAGTAACAGCGGGCGCGGGGAAATATTTCCTACCTGATCATCGGCGCGAAAATCGTTCATGCTCTGAGCGGTTTCGGCGGGAAATTCCATAATCGAGCCGCTGCTCATACGGTTACGCAATTTTTCGGGAATCGGCACAATATCGTAACGCGGCACCATGAGCGATTTGCCGGTACGCTCGCGGTGCCGCTTGCCCTCTTCGAGCATCTGGGTGAATTTCGTCCAAGCCTCCGGGGTCGGGTGTTGGCCGCGAAATTTGCGCTCGCCGTTGCCCCAGCCGCCGCAGGAAATCACTGCGGCAACCCGCCGATCGGCGCCGCCCGTAAACACCGCGACCGCGGCGCCGAAGCTGCTGCCAACCAGCGCAATTTTGCCGGGATCGACTTCTGGCCGAGTGGCCAGATAGGAGATGGCATTTCGCGTATCGGCTACTTGATCGAGACAGATGATTCGCCCGTGTTCACCCTGGCTCTCGCCGCAACCGCGAAAATCGATACGCAAGGTAACGTATCCCCATTGAGCGAATTGTTTCGCGACGACGGACTGCCCCTGGCCGTCTTTGTTCCCGCCAAAGCCGTGTAAAACTATAAACGCCGGCCGGCGCTCACCGGGTTTATGATCGGGCGGCGTATCGATCAAACCGGAGATTTTCAAACCATCCGATTGAAACGATATTTTTTCTTCCATTACACTAGCTCCTCTTTTCCTGCGACGAAAGTTCGTTGCCCCAAAGCTCTTTTAAAAATCCGCTTCTCTCGAGTTGCTCGGCAAAACTGTTGTCGATGATGTCGGACGGTCTTTTGCGGATTTGTGTTCCGTCCTCGCGCGCGATCTCGACAGCCTGCGCCACCGCATTCACCGGTACGGTCAAGCGCCGATTGACCAAACTTTTGGCGTAAGCATCATAGGCGGATTGGAGAACTTCCTGATCATTGATCGCCAAAATTTTTGCCAGTGCGGCTTTGCTTTTGTCTGGATTCTTTTCGACAAAGTAAACGGCTTCGGCGAGGGCAGCGGCAAACTTCTGCACGAGCGCCGGCCGTTCTTTCAGGCTTTTCGAATTGGTAAATATTGAGCTATAAACCGACGGCACGTCGAGCTCGTTTAAATTGTAAATAAGAGCGAATCCGTCGCGTTTAGCGCGCACGTCCATCGGCGGCGTGAGAAAAGTCGCCTGAGTGAGTCCTTGCACCATGGCATTGTATGGCTCGAGCTGACCAGTGCCGCCGATATGCAGGAGCTTAACTTCCTGTGTGGTCAAGTTGAATTTTTTCATTACTGCTTTTGCCAACTGATCCGTGAGGCCACCGGGACGTGACAGCGCAATCGTCTTCCCTCTTAACTCTTGCGGTCGTTTGATCTCTTTCCGACCCATGAGAACCCAAGGAAGTCCAACGATCGGCGAGCCGATCAATTTAGCGTCGGCGCCGGCAGCCATCCGCGGAATCATCGGATCCGCAGAGCAGTAGATGAACTGAATTTCATCGGCCGAAAGGGCGGCAAGGCTCACGACGCCTCCACGCAAGGTTACGTGCTCGATCCTGAGCCCATACTTATCGAAAAGCCCGTTAAATAAAGCGGTGTACAAATGAATAAATCCGCCGGTAATCGAACAGGTGCCGACGCGGGCCTTGATCGGCGTGTCGCCTGGCTTGGCGAGATAGGGATTAGCGTGGGCTCCGCGAATTGAAAGGATGCCGAAGATCAACAGGAGCAAAGAAATCGATTGAAGCCTGATGGCAATCCCGTTTCGCTTCCTTTCCTCTTGACGGGGAGAGGCTAGTCTAGGGGTGCTGGACAGGAACATGCGAACAATTGCTGACATTAGAATGAGTCCTTCAGTTTTATCGTCAACTGCTCATCCCCACGGGCCCAGGAACGGTTCGCCGACGTAGGCATCGGCGCCACCCTCCAGCGCTTCCGGCCACTCATTCAAAGGTCGCGGCCGGCGCAATTCTTTCGGTCGTGGGTTACCGTCCCAGCCGATTTGTTCCATGGCACAGTAGAGTTGAATCGTATGGCCGTCCGGATCGCGCACCGTTGCCGAGTATTCAATCCCGGGATGCAGCTCGGCGGGAATCGACTCTGTGACCGTGATGCCGTTCTGATGGAAAAATTTTACTGCGCCTTTAAGCTGACGATAATTCGCCAGCTGAATGCCAAACGCAGCGCACTTCGAGTGGGCGCTCAAGCCCAACACATCGCGCAGCTCGAGGGGGAACAGCGCGAGGGAGTGGTGCTCAGTGTTACTGCGAAAAAACAAGCAGCGCGCACCTCGCCAGCTGACCTCTTCAGTCAAGGTGAAACCCAAAGTATCGCGATAAAATTCCATCGCGCCATCCATGTTTTCGCTGAACAAATAAACCGGGCCGAGACGGACGATTTTAAACGGACGCGGCAGAAGGACGCCGTCAACGTCATAGTTGGCGGGAAGCTGGTCGACATATCGGTAGCCGGAAAAAATATCGACGCCGTTAGCGCGCGCTTGCTCGACTTCTTGAAATTCAGAAATTTGCGGCAGCTCCGGCGGCTTGTCAAAGCCGCGATCGTACATTGCTCGCGGCTTGCTGTGGCCGTTCCAGCCGATTTGCTCGATACCATAGTAAAGCTCGTTACTCTGGCCGTCGGGATCGTAGAGATAGGTGTGCCAATTAGATCCCGGCATATCGCGGCCTGACCGCTGCTGCTTGATGCCGCGTTGATTGAACCATTTGATTGCCGCGCCGACTTCGGCGAGGCTGCCGACTTGCCACGTGATCTGATTGACGGTGATTCCCGGCCGCTCCTGGCGCCCAAGCGCGTCACGTACACGCTTGGGAAAGAGCACCATGGCGTGATGATCGGTGCCAAAACGAGTGAAGTAGCCATTGGGATCGCCGAGGCCGGCGACCTGCGCCGGATCTTTAGCGCGGCGCGAGTAGTCCATCACATCGGAAATCCGAAACCCCAGCAGGTCGACATAAAACCGCACGCCGTCTTCCATGTTGGAAAGATTAAAACCGAAATGACCGAGACGGCGGATTTTGAAGGGTTGCTTTAAGAGAACTCCTCCAACGTCGAACTTTGCTCCAACTTCAGGCATGAAGCACCTCCGAAAGACCGTTCGGCATTTCTATACAATCTTTTCCGGCGACTCACAATGTGAATTCAACAGCTTGCAACGAGAAGAGTGCTGGTTTATCAATATGCGTCTCTGGCGAAACTAGTCGAGTCCAATTTAGCATGGTGTTAACTGCGAAAATCAAGGAGGGTTGAATGGCGCTTCAAGAACTACACTTTAACGGCAAAGTTCAATGGCCGGGCGATGCGCGGATCGCAATCTTGTTGAGCTTCGATTTTCAGGGCGGGGAAGATGTGAAGCCTGACAAGAACGGCCGCGTGAATCACGAGGAATACACCCAGGGCGAATACGGTCCCAACACAGGGATCTGGCGGATTCTACGTATTCTTTCCAGTCATGAAGTCAAAGCGACTTTTCTTACCTGCGGCGGGATCGCCGAACGGTATCCTGAAGCTGTGGCCGCGATCGTCGCTCACGGCCATGAAGTCGCCGGTCATGGTTATCATCATGAAGTGGCGCGGGATTTGAGCAAAGAAGAAGAGCGCGACGTGATCAAACGAACCACGGATATGATTTTCAATCGGGCGCAGAAGCGGCCGTTCGGCTGGCGCTCGTGCACCCAGAGCCCGAACAGCCTGGAGCTGTTGTTGGAACAGGGCTATCTGTGGAACAGCAATTCTTTTGCGCACGATCTGCCGTTTGTTTGGCAAAACGGAAACAAAAAATTGGTCGAGTTGCCGCGTCAACCCTTCGGCGACGGCCGCACGTATGGACACCGTGATTCAGGAAACCCCAACGATACGCTGGTGGTCTGGAAGGCGATGTTCGATCAATTCTATGAGGAATCTTCCCTGGCCCCGACCTTTTGCCCCTTCCAATTCCATCCTTATATTTCGAGTCGGCCAGGCCGCGCCAAAACTTTGGCCGAAATCATCGGCTACATGAAATCGCACAAAGGAGTGTGGTTCGCGACCGGCAGTGAAATCGCTCGTTGGTGGTTGGAGCGCGGGTTTTCGGCCGAGGCGAACGCTAAGATTTCCAAGGTGGCGTAAGCACCAAACAGGACTGACGGAATTTGAAGTGGTGGAAGATTGGGCCAACCCATCACTCCAGTACTCCACTACTCCATTCTCACGATCGGAACCAGTAGCGAATTTTCTTTCTCACTCCTCGTCCCATCCGTCTTTTCGCTTCGAACCAAATTCTTAGAAACCAGTTGCGGGTAAACCATGCGAACGATGTCGAGGTCGTGATCCACTGGTGGTTGAATTCAAATTTTGACTTGAATTTACGGATTTGTAGCGTCTTTCCAAACTTGCGCTTAAAGATAGCCTTGACGCTTACGGCATTTCGCGATTCGACAAACACGGTCATGGTTTCCACCGGCAGCAGCGCGCGGATGCGAGCAATTTTTTGTGCCAAAGCAGTTTCATTTCGAGCCGAGACTTCGATCAGGTTAGCCAGCAGTTCGGGTTCATGGACCGTCTCGTCGATGATTGCCCGGCGCAACTTAATTTCCTGCCCTTGATCGATGTCGTAGCCCGCCAGCACGAAATAGGTCTTGTGCTTGGACGTCAGCATGGATTTTTGCCACCAATCGATGGCCCGTTCCATGCTGATGCGCGATGCTTTCGACAACCGTTCCGGATCCAGAATGCCGTAAGGCATGGCGACGATCACGATGGAAATGGCGCCAGCTCCTTGGTTGCGAGATGCCGGTGCTTTACGGCATCCACGGTTGTTAGTGTGATGCGGAGGATCTGCGCCTGTTTCATCTCAGCGAACCCATCGGTATGTTATACGGGCACTGATCAAGGCGAATCGTCTTCATTGGGATATCAGCGGGTCTTGTATAGGGAATCGACAAAACCGTCGGCTATCAGCTCGCGAATAAATCTCGATTCGGTAAAGCGCTGCGGCGCAATGCCGGCGGGAAGAGGACGAGTGGTGGAGAGTTCTTCGAGGATCGTTTGGATCGCGGCCGAAGTCGCTTCGGGAGCGCGCTTGAAGTATCTGCTCGCATAGAGTTCATAAATCTTTTCGGTTGCGGGCGTGGGCTTTTGCTTCAGGTATTTTTCCATCACCGAGAGCGCTGCCGCTTTGTCGGTCTTGAACCGATGAATCCCTTCCACGTAAGCTTTCATGAAACGCATCGCCAGATTCGCATGGGTTTTCAAAAATGACTGGCGAGCGGCAAAGGGGCCGAACGGATAAACCAAGCCTGAACTCGAAACATCCGCGAGGCGAAAAAACCCCGCAGCTTCGGCGTTTAGCGTTTCCGGTCCGGTGGAGAGCACGCCGCTTTGAACGGCGCCGCCCTTGAGTGCAGCGAACACCTGCGGTCCCGAACCGGTTTGAAAAATCGCCACTTCTCTATCCGGTTGGAGATGCCATTTCTTTAGTAAGTAGCGCGCAATGAAATCGGTGGTCGCGCCGATGCGGCTAACGCCGAGCTTCGTGCCCTTGAGCTGCTCGTACTGTTTAATGCTGGGGATGGACCACAGCTCGAACGGTAATGAGTCGATGGTCGCGCCAAGAAGCACGACGTCGGAGCCTTGCAGGTTGGCTGCTACTGTTGCGCCCGCGGCAGTGAAGGAGATCGCGACATCGCCGGCAATAAGCGCCTGTAGCGACGGTGGACCGCCGGCGATATAGATGAACTCCGGCTCAATATTGTATTTTTGGAAGATGCCCGCTTCTTTGCTGAGCCACAGAGGACCATAGACGACCGCGATAGAAGTGTAGGCGATACGCAACGGCTCCGCCGCCGCGGAAATTGCGGAGAACACAGCAGCTATGGCCAAGCAATGCGAAAGCACGCGGCGGAAATTTGCGCGAGCGCGCCGTGTGAAGCTTTTCACGAGAGCAATCTGTAGGTTAGATGGCCGACCCTGTCAAGCAAATCATTCAAGCGGGTGCGTCTTAGAAGACTTAGTTGCAGAAATATTCTTTGAAGCCGGTGACCATTAGGTTTGCTAGCCGCTCGTTATAACTCTCCACGTGCCCGTAATGTGTCAGATTCGGCACCACGATCAGGCGCAGGGCGTCGGCGTACGGTTTGAAGCGATGAAATGCGTACACTTCGCGCCGGAACTGCAATCCGCGCTCGCCGCCCTCGATCCAGTGTCCCTTGTCGTATTCTCCGACGATGTGCAGTAGCTTTTTGCCGCGCAGACGATGCAAGTCGGATTTGTAGGTGATGAACAGTTCTTCGTCGGCGAGGCCGGAAATTTTCTTGATTTCGGGCAGCAGCACATCGTGGGCGCTATGCTCGATGTCCTGTAAGAAAGGCTTGAACTGGGGCCGGCGATGGTTTTCCAGCTCGAACCACCGTTCGGCGCTGCCCCACGGCTGATTCGGACCGACGTAGCCGCTTTTGACGTACCCCTTCGGTGAGCGGCGGCTTAAGTCCGTAAGGTTCCGAAACGGCGCTGCGCGCTCTTCGGGAGATTTCTTGGCGCAGGCCAAATCCCATTCTTTCCGCACCCACGCCGGCATCCCGGTGCCGAAGCCAAGGCCGCCGAGCAATTTGTTTTTGAGGCCGAACTGCTCCATCAGGTAGAAATATTCTCCGCCCGTCGAATGTCCCCACATAAAAATCGATTCGTCGAGAATGTTTTCGACGAGTGCTTTGATCGCCTCCACGCACATTCTGAACGTGTAGACGGCGAGACGATTCTTGAGCTCCTCATCGTCCGGAACTTTGCCAATCACGAACTCAGGACGGCGCTCGGCGATGGGCGGCCACGGTTCGCGGCGATAATGCCCCGGCAGCGAAATCGCGAGCACCGGTACTCCGAGCGATGCGATATGCTGCGCGACGCCGACGCGCGCTTTTGTCGGATCTGTTTGGGTCAAGTCAGGATAATCTTGCGGGCCGTCGGGGGTGAAAATAAACTCGTATTCGTTTGCCGCGCCGCCGTGAATCATAACGACTGCGGTATTGGGAAGAGAAACCTCAGCCGGTGTGAATAGCCGGCCATGAATATCCCACTGAAAAAGCTCGCGTGGGTTTTGTGGATTCGGGTATCTGCGGATGGTTTCTTGAACTTCCCGAACCGTGAATTTTGTGCGAGGAAACGGATCGGGAAACATTTGGTAATCGCTAAACGACATGTAGTAAATGAATTCGTCTTTCAGTCCCGCGCCGGTTTTCAGCGCGTCGATGAAGCGGTTCGTTGCTTCTTGCGTCATTGCGGTCTCCTGGATTTTTCGCCTCCCTAATTATATGCGGGTTAACTGTAAGGATTGTCAAATTGAACGACCGCGGATGAAAATCAGATGCTTCGCTGGCGCTCAGGGTGAGAC
>DATIEH010000384.1:0-3754 GCA_035455905.1 Binatia bacterium
CGCCTCCCTTGGCGGCATTCAAAACGTTCTCTTCTTCAGAGTAGGCAGTGAGCACGATCACGCGGGTGGCGGGACTTCTGGCGGCCACGTCGAGGAGGCTTTGTACGACATCACCTTTTGGCATTTTTACATCCAGCAGGAGAATGTCAGGCTTTGCTCGGTCGACGACCTTCGAGATTTCATCACCGTTCGCCGCCTCGCCGACCACAAGAATGTCTTTTTCCAGCGAGAGAATTTTCTTGAGCCCATCGCGAAACAGCGCATGATCATCAGCAATTACGACTTTGATCGGGGTCATTCTGCACCTTTTATCGTCTATTTGCGGCGAAATACGCAAGGTAAAAAATACATTAAATTTCCGCGACTGCAAACCGCCGTTTTTGCCCCGAATCGCCGGTACGACCAAAGTCCTATGAATTGATCTTAGGCCTGGTAACAGCGAGTAAAATCCTACCTAATGCGTATTGAGATGGCACATAGGTCACGATAAGTATCGTTCCAAATTCAAATAGTTTTTGCATTACGGAGGGACAATGAAGAATCCGTTTTCAATCACCGGAGTAGGAGCAGCATCCTTAATGCTGGTGTTGTCCGCATGCTCGAGCCAGGAGGAGATGGCGTCCAAACCGGCGCCGGCGCCAGCCCCCGCAGCGAAAGCGGAGGCTAAGGCCCCTTCCGAAAAGGCCGAGGCTAAAGCGCCAGAGGAAAAATCGGCTGAGAAGGCGAAGGCCACTAAGCTCGCCGGCGATGTGGGGCTTCTGGACACCGAAAAGAATTACCTGATCCTCGTAACTAAGGAAGGCAAGCTCGTAACACTCGATTTCGATCCAAAGTTTCAGCCGATCCAGAAAGAACCGGTAGCGAGTAAAGTCGCCGATATTGGTCTCGGCTCTTCAGCAGTTGTGCAGTACACGAAACAGGGCGAAAAGAACGTTGCGACAAATATTGAATACCTGCCGGCAAAGGGCGAATAAGGATTCCGCTGGCGTCTAAACTTACGATTAGGAGGAAATCAGATGAGAGCGAACATTATGGCGGTGAGCGGACTGGCGATCCTGCTGGCATCGGCTTGGGTGCTGCCCGTTGTTGCCCAGGAGGAAAACAAAGCCGAGAAGGCTGAGAAAAAGTCCGAAGAGCCGGCAAAGGCAAAAGCCGAGAAGGTCTCCGGCGACATCGGTTTACTCGACACCGAAAAAAATTACATGATCGTTGTGACTAAAGAAGGCAAATTGATTACTCTCGATTTCAATTCAAAGACGAAGGCCCAAGAAATCAAGGAAACAAAGGTCAAGATGGGCGACGTCGGGCTGGGCTCTTCGGCGGTTGTCGAATACACAACCAAAGGCGACAAAAACGTTCTGACCAAGATGGAATTCACACCCGCCAAAGGCGAATAGTTAGTTGCGAGTAAAAAAAATGGGCACGGCGAGAGCCGCTGCCCATTTTTTTGGTCTCAAGCTAGCTAGATTTATAAGAGCACGGAGGAGCAGAGATTCAAATCCGAAAGGGGATTCGTTGGACCTAAAAACCCTCCTCTTCAGTATCCGCGAGGTCGAGCTTACGATAGCTCCGTTCGTTCTCAAGAGTTTTTTGCCGTTTGGCTTCCTTCTCGTTTTCTTCCTGACATTTGACGCAGAGCCGGGTGAAAGGAAGAATCTTTAGCCGGCCAAGCTGGATTTCGCCTTCGCAGCTTTCGCAGATTCCATACGTCTTATCGGCGATACGCTGTAGCGCGTCATCGATCGCAACGAGCTTTTCACGCTCTCGATCGTTCAGAATAAAATTGATTTCTCGGTCGCGCTCATCGCTGGCAAGGTCATAGGTGTCACGGCCATCATCTTTGATGCCTTCGGTCTCCCCTTTGACGCGGCCCTGCATTTCTTTCATGAGTTGCCGCTTCATCTCCTCGAGCATCTCCGCGGCTTGCTTCAGAAAATCTTTGCGTTGCTTCTTCTCTTTGTCAGGATCCGTTTTAGGCATTGATGGTCTCGCTTATCAGGTCGTAATCAAGAGCCCCGGTGATTGTGACATCAATCATATCGCCGGGTCGAACAGGTACACGCTTCTCTCGTGAATCGTCACTCTCCACAAACACCACACCGTCTACTTCCGGCGCGTGGCCCTGTGTGCGGCCTGTTACTCTTTTGGAATTAAGAGCAACGGCGTCAATCATAACGCGCTGTATAGTACCAATCAAGGCCTCGTTCTTTTTTCGCGAGATCAGCGACTGCAGATCCATGACTTCTTGCCAGCGGCGCTCCTTTACCTGTTCGGGAACCTCGGCTCCCATGCGCGCCGCCGCCGTGCCTTCTTCTGGAGAATACTTAAAAACCCCGAGCCGCTCGAATTGGGCCTCTTCGACAAAGTCTAACAGTTCGCTAAAATCAGCGTCGGTTTCACCGGGAAACCCGACAATTAATGATGTTCGAAGCGTCAATCCTGGAATGAATTGCCGGAGCTTTTCCAGCGCCTCGCGCACCGAGCTGCCGCTCTTCCCACGCCGCATACGCCGCAAAATCGATCGGCTGATATGCTGAAAGGGAATGTCGACATATTTGCAAATTTTTTCGCTATCCCGGATCACTTCCAGGAGCGTGTCGTCGAGAAAGTTGGGATAAGCATAAAGAAGCCGAAGCCAGTGAAGCTTCGGAACCTGCGCCAGCTCGCGAAGCAAGGCTTCGAGGGTGGTACCATCTTTTCGGTCTCTGCCGTAAGCGGTGAGATCCTGAGCGATTAGGTTAATCTCCTTGACACCGTTCTCGGTGAGTTTGCAAGTTTCATTGACGATCGACTCGATCGATCGGCTGCGGTGCGGGCCGCGCATTTGCGGAATAATGCAAAAGGCGCATTTGTGATCGCACCCTTCCGAGACCTTGACAAAGGCCGTGTAAGAAGGGGTCGATAAGACGCGTGGGGTGGCGTGATCATAGAGATACCGGGGCAGGCCGACGTATTGCCGGCGGGCATGCGCCTCATGCTCCTTTAAGATCTGTGCGATTCGAGGTACTTCGCCGGTGCCGATGAACAAATCGACTTCGGGCAACTCCCTGGCCAGCTCGTCAGGATAGCGCTGTGACAGGCAGCCGGCGACGACCAGCTTCTTTACTTTTCCTTGTTCCTTGAGACGGGCGACATCAAGAATCGTGTCGATGGATTCTTCTTTGGCGGCGGCGATAAAACCGCAGGTATTGATCAGGACGATATCGGCGGCTTCGGGGTCTGGCACCAGCTCGTAATTGTTCTGGTGCAGCACGCCGGCCATAACTTCCGAGTCGACCAGATTTCTCGCACAGCCTAAGCTGATGATGTTGAATGTCTGCTTTTGGTGCATTCACTTCCCCAATTCGACGATGTCGGCGCCGTTGGGAATCTGGACCTGAAACAGCGAGTCTTTGACGCCGACGCCTTTGCGCATGTTGGCAAACCGCAGGGTAGTGACGTTGTTTGCAGCATCGTGCACGCTCACCCAGACAATATCAAAGGACCCTTTGTTGACCGCGAGCAAGATCTCGCTAAAACCGCCGGCTTCGCCCTTGGGTTCCAATCGTAAAACGTAAAGATTCTGATCGCTCGATTGGAGTGTGGCATTGAAATCTTTTTTCAAGTTGCCGAGACCAAGAAGAAAAGACAGCGGAATATCGCCGCGGAAGGCGTTTTTCAGAGGACTCTTGATCACTTGATTTTGATCCGGTTGATAAAAGTAAAGGTATTTTCCGTCGGCGATGACGAACTGCCCTTTGGGTTCATCATAACG